>JAZGAR010000274.1:0-8141 GCA_036475875.1 Thermoplasmata archaeon | reverse complement strand
TTTTAGAAAATAGTAGTATAATCATGGGAAGAGATTATAAATATTGCTTGGGTGGAGGTGCCCCCTTAGCTTACATTTATAATTTTACAACCACAGCAATCCGAGATACTGCGAAAAGCGTGCTAGAGAATTATACGGATGCTGAGGGTGAAAATCCTATTTGGAAAGTCCTGGATTGGGAGGGGATGAACGGTACAAGTGATCATTATCCTTCTGAAGGACAGCCTTTTGGGTTGTACGATGAGTTAATGACTGAGCAGGGAATAGGAGGCCTTTTCCCAGAGATGACTGTTTTTACACATGCGAGATATCAAGTCCCCTTCTATTCTGATTCCTGGATGGCTACAGGCAAAACATTCATGTCCGAAAGGACCAGCCCAATTTGGTGGGAGGAGGGCAATCTTACCGTGTTGGTTGGGAACCATGGGACTTATGACGAGCAGCTTATTCCTCTAATATTACACGGCCCGGGAATAAAACAGGGGTACTTTAGTGACACTAGGGTCGAGGCACTTGATATCATCCCAACAATCTGCGAATTCAATGGTTGGAAGAACCCAGCTTGGCCTGGGGATGGATATTTTGAAGATCATGAGGCTGAAGGAGATGTTCTTTCGGATTGCCTTGAACCCAAAACGGTACAGAATCAGAACAAAGGAACTTGGTATTACACAATTCAGGAAGCAATAAATGACGCCGATTCAGGACACACAATCAAAGCCTATTCAGGTATTTACAATGAACATTTGATTATCAATAAACATATAAATCTAATAGGGGAAACTAAAGGGATTCCGGATTCTAGAAATTGGGGATATTCAGGTCAAACAAGCATTTTAGACGGAGACGGAACAGGTACTGTGATAAATATAACAGCAGATGATGTCTACATTGAAGGCTTCGAAGTAAGAAATGGTGATATAGGCATTCATATAAACCAAACTGATTCCGTAACCATTGCTTATAATACCATATCTAACCACAATGTTAAAGGGTTATTCATCGACCATGCAACCTATACTGAGATTTCACATACTAGAATAATTAACAATCTTAACATCGGATCTCACGCCTACTATTCCACAGGGAAGGGCTTTTATTACAATGAGATCGGATGGAACAATGTAGGATTAAAATATGAGCAGTCATCGGTGTCTGAATGCAGTAATCGTAATTGGTACCACGACAATACCATTGGAATAGATTATGACCCGATAGAAGAACTACCGCCTTTGTTAATAGACAGCAATGTGTTGGAGAATAATACAGCTGCTATCAACATAACCGGCGGGTCAAATATCACCCTTTCTAACAATAGTATATTCAACAATGAATATGGCATATCAATCTTTAATTCTAACAATATCTCCATTATTGATAACGATATCTATGATAACACATTCCACGGTATTTATATTGATTTAGGGAGCCATAACAATACAATATATCATAACAATCTCCAAAATACATTCAATGCCTATGATTATGGCACTAACAATCATTGGGATAATGATCTTGAGGGAAATTGGTGGTCAAACAATCCAAACCCGACTGATGCAAATGGTGATGGAATCTGTGATGAACCATATTCAGGCACCACCTTTACCGATGATTATCCATTGGCAAACGAGGATAATGATAGGGTGCATGTAGGTTCCGTGAGCTTATGGTTCATACAAAGTGCGATTAATTTAGCTAAGGAGAACGATATTATCTATATCGATATAGGCGACTATATGGAATCAGTCACTGTGGGAAAAACCCTTACCGCAATTGGTGACATGATAATCCTACACGGTGATTTAACTATACCAACCGGGTCGGTGCTTACTCTCCAAGATTCGGATTTAGTTATGGGAAGTTCATATGATGGTGAATTAACAATCATAGTCGATGGTACACTTCATTTGATTAATTCTAATATATATTCAATTGATCCACAGTTTAGATATAATATTATTGGTCAGGGAAATATTATCATTGAAAACAGTGACATCAGAAATGTACATCCAAGCAGTATTTTTGGATTCAGTGAGAATCTAATTTATTATGGCGACCCATCTCTGCCTTACGATACATTAGTGCTTCAGTTCCCTGCAGGGGGCGATGCAATTCTTGCATATATTAAACTTCCAAAAACAACGGATATTTTCTATGCACAGTTAGATTTGACAGGGGCACCCATCGGTCCGAATTACCCCACAAATCCTTCAATCGATGTAGGAAATGATGGTATCATAGAATGGTCATATATCAATCAACTCAAAACAACCGAAACCGTGACGGATTTAAATACCAATCCCATTTTTGCTATATCGGTTCAGGATTATATAGATGTGAATCAACCTGATGAAAACGGATTCATAAACATCCCCGTATTGTTTAGTTCGCAATCTGAGGGTGAACTGATCATATCTAACATCGATTTAGGGTATACAGAAAAATGGGTATCTGCGATATTTTCGAAGGACCATATTTTCCCTATTTGTTATCTCAATAAATTTACGGTTGATATCTATTATACAGGATTGGGTGGTATAAGAATAGATGATAACTTATGTCCTGAAATCGACTATATCAACACAATTAGCGAGGAAAACTGGCAAAGACCTGCTACGATTAAACATTATTATTTTGATGTTGATAACAATGGTATTGTAGATGGTACATCGATACCAGAAAGTACATTAAAAATGTATTGGTGGGATGAGTCTATCCAAGGTTGGGTCCCTACCACCGATGTGTTCGGCGAAGAAAACACTGGTGTAAATACAGTGGATAACTATGTTTGGACAAATGTAGATTGCTTCAGTAATTTTACTACAAAAGGCAGCTATGTTCCAATTGTAGAAACTGAGGATCTGATAGATACTCTCGATGAGATGGACATTGAAGATGGCATTAAAAATAGCCTTAGAGTTAAATTAGAAGCCGCATTGGGCTATCTTAATGCGGCATGGGATAATTTTGTTAACGGAGATTTAGCCTTGGGCAACGAGAACTTAACCTTAGCTAAGAATAAATTCAATGACTTTATAAATGAGGTCGAAGCGCAAAGAGGAAAAGCGATCAGTGGGGAAGATGCAGATATTTTGATAAATAATGCCCAGGAAATCATTGACCTAATCGACGAAGCTTATGTATAATAAGTATATTGATAATACATCAGCACTCATTATGCCAAGAATCCTCAATACAATCTTTTACCAAACTAGAAGCAAAATTCCTATTGTATCATCAAATCCTTACCAGCATTTTATGTGCCAACCCTCAACTTCCCCCGTAACCTCCTCCACCAGGGGTTTCCACCACCACAAGATCCTCTTTTTCCATGACCATGGTGACCTTTGAGGGAAGTTCAATTATTTCCCCTCTCCGAACCAAATAATTCCTTCCAACTTTTCCATCCCCCCCTCCGAAAGCGCCTTTTGGCGGGAACTTCCGCCTGTCCGAGATAATTGTGAGTTTTCCCTTCTCCCCGAGGAAGCGCACGGATCTTCTGACGCCCAATCCCCCTGGAAACTTTCCCTTTCCTCCCGTGTTTTCCATCAATTCATAGCTTTCCACTCTTAGAGGATATGAGGTCTCCAGGGCCTCGATTGGCGTGTTCGCGGTGTTCGTCATGTGTGTATGAATTCCACTTTGACCATTCCTGAAGAAAAATGCGCCTTCTCCCCCGGCTATGGTTTCGTAGTAGGTGAACTCCTTGCCACCTATCAAGAGGTTGTTCATCGTGCCCTGGGACTGGGCAGGAATTCTTTCAGGCAGAGCCTTTGCCAAGGCCGAGAAAAGCACATCCACGATTCTCTGAGAGGTTTCCACATTTCCTGCCGATACTGCGGCAGGTGGTAGGGGATTGAGCAGGCTTCCTTTTGGTATGTTCACCGTAATCGGCCTTAAACAGCCATGGTTGGGAGGTGCATATGGATCCGTCACGCAGCGCACCACGTAGTAAACCGAAGAAAGCGCCACTGCAAAAGGTGAGTTGATGTTGCCCTTAACCTGTTTGTCTGTTCCTGTAAAATCGAAATTAATCTCCTCATCCATCAAATCAACCATGACAGCTATCTTCACTGGCTTATCAGAAATGCCGTCATCATCCATCCAATCTTCAGCCTGGTATATACCATTTGGGATGGTCTTTATGGCTTTCTTCACCCTCCTCTCACTGTAGTCAAGTATCGCCTCAACGAACTCATTGTACTCCTTCCGGCCGTACTTATCCATGTAGAAAAGGAACCTTCTTGCGCCTGTATTGTTAGCGGCTATTTGCGCCCTCAGATCACCAAGCCTCTCTTTTGGATTTCTCGTGCCTTCCTCGATTGCCTGAAAAACCTCCGTACTCTCAACACCCATCTCCATCAACTTCACAGGTTTCAGAACCACACCTTCCTCTTCCAGATTTTGGCTGTCACTGGGCATGGAACCAGGAGCTTTTCCACCCACATCCGCATGATGAGCTTTATTAACTGTATAGCCAACGAGCTTCTTATCGAGAAAGACCGGCTTCACCAGGGTAATGTCGTTCAGATGCGAACCGCCGTGATAAGGGTCGTTCAACGCGATTTGATCTCCATCCACAAGATCATCCTTGAAATATTTTTCAGTATAACTCACAGCCAAAGGCATGGAGCCCAGATGAACCGGAATGTGCTCAGCCTGGGCCAGCATCCTGCCTTGGACATCGAAGATCGCACAGCTTGCATCCATCCTCTCCTTGATGTTGGGTGAATAGGCTGTCCTCCGAAGAACTGTGCCCATCTCCTCGGGCACGAACGTGAAGGCATTTTTCAGTATCTCGAGTTTTACTGGATCCAGCTAGTTCACCTCCACGTGTATCACACCGTATCTGTCAACTTCGAAAAGAAAATCAGGAGGAACAACGGTCGTGGCGGTTTTTTCTTCCACAATCGCAGGCCCTTGTCCCTTGAAACCCAAATTGAGATCACCGCGGAGAAAAATATTTGTTTCTATTTCGCCCACTTCGAACAGAACCGTACGTTCTCCCTTTGGGTTGTTGGTGCCTTTACATATGATCTTTGGAAGGGGTTTTTCCCTGGCGCATACCGTGAAAAGCCTCACGTTCACCAGCTCCAAAGGCTCAAAAGGCATAAAATAGCCGTATCGCTCCTCGTGCTTTTTGTGAAATGCCTCCTTTGCATTTTGCACGAAGTCCACATTGATCTCATAGCTCTGGCCTTTGTAGCGAAGATCGAGAGAAGGAAGAAAAAGGGCTTCGTCCCTCTGAATTCCCTGCCTATCTAAATCTGCCTGTGCAAGTTCTTTCAGATCGCTCAGGCTTTCTTGGATTTTTGGACCTACCCTATCCAATGGAGATAGCAGGCTCTTGCTGTAGCTGGACCTGATGTCGGAAACCAAGATGCCGTAGGCAGAAAACGCGCCTGGCAGAAAAGGGATCAGCACCTTTTTTATGCCCAGTTCCTTTGCCAGAGAGCAGGCGTGCATTGGCCCGCAACCGCCGAAGGCAATCAGGGCGAAGTCCCTGGGGTCTAGTCCTCTTTTGGCCAGAGTCAACCTTAAGGCCCTTATCATGTTGGAGAGAGCCACACCCTGCACGCCCAGCAACGTCCTCTTGAGGCGCATATCAAGCTCCCTGGCAAGCTCCACAACCTTTTCCTTTGCAGGCTCCTTTTTCAGGGGCATCTCACCACCGAGAAGTCCTTCCTCTCCGAGATAACCTGCCAATAGATCGCAGTCCGTGAGGGTGATATCCTCTCCGCCTTTGTTGTAGCAAATTGGACCTGGCTCTGCTCCTGCGCTCTTTGGGCCCACCCTCAATGCCCCTCCTTCATCAAGCCAAACGATGCTTCCTCCTCCTGCTCCTATGGTGTTTATGTCCAGCATAGGCGCCCTGACAGGCAGACCGTTTATCTCGCCCTCTGAAGTCCAGACAGGCTGTGAGTTGATGACCATTGAGATATCGGAGCTCGTGCCGCCCATGTCGAATGAGATCAGGTTCTCAATGCTCAAGAGCTCTCCCAGGTATTTGGTTGCGGCAACTCCTCCTGCAGGCCCTGAGAGCAGGATATTTATCGGCCTCTTTCTGGCCAAATTTGAGGAGGTAACTCCGCCATTTGACTGCATCATATAGAATCCGTCACCAAAGGCCTTTTCTATTTCAGAAATGTATGAAGAGACAATGGGCTTAACATAGGCATCAAATACTGTGGTAGATGTTCTTTCGTATTCCCGAAACTCGGGCAGCACCTCTGAAGAGAGGGAAAGAGGCCATTGCTTCAGTTTTTCAGCGATTTTCCTCTCGTGCTCAGGTTTTATAAATGAAAAAAGTAAGGAGATGGCCACAGACTCAACACCTGCCTTTTCAAGGCTCTTTAAAAGACCCGCAAGTTCCTCTTCCTGTAAATCTTTTAGCACTTCACCCTTTGCGGAAACCCTCTCATCAACCTCGAAGCACATTTCTCTTGGTACGTAGGGTTCTGGTCTTAGGCAAGAGAAATCGTAATTGCTCGGTCTCTTCTGCCTGGCTATTGTGAGGATGTCTTTGAAGCCCTTGGTTGTTATCAGGGCGCATCTGGCGCCTTTTCTCTCGAGCACCGCATTCGTTGCCACGGTTGTACCATGGGAAAGAATTTCAGGTTTTACCTTCTCGAACCTTTCAAGACCTTTTTTCACAGCCAGGCTGGGGTTTTTTGGGGTGGAAGGCAGCTTGAACGTTTTTAGCTCTCCTTCTTCAAGAACCACGAAATCTGTGAAGGTTCCTCCTATGTCAGTGCTGACGTGCATTTTTTATCGCATGTGTATGAGGGGAATAAGGGAAAAACATTTTGGATTAGGAAATATAGTCTATCTGCCTTTCAATTTGGACACAATAAAGCCTGTGGATTATGTTGTTATTGATATATCCTAACAAATAAAGCCCGTACTTGAAACATCCTTTAAATATCGAACCAGGTATACCTTCACTATTCCCGGTGAAGAAAAAATGGCTAAAGGTTTACTTAGTACGTTCTCAGGATTTCCAAAGGTATTCTGGGTTTCGCAAACATTTGAGTTAATGGAGCGTGGGGCATACTATTCAATGATGCCCATCATTGTAATACATGCCATATATAATGTTGGCCTCCCAATTTGGTTAGGAGCCATAATTACGGTTTTTATGTATCCTTTCCAGTATGGTTTACCCATATTCACAGGTGCTCTTGCAGAAAAGGTTGGGTATAAAAAACAAATTATTGTTGCTTTTTCAATACTAACCGCAGCATATGTGTTTCTTGCTTTCGCATTTAATACCGTAACCATGATATTTGCTGTTATGGCAGTAGGTTTGGGTATTGGAACCTATAAACCACTCATATCTTCTACTGTAGCCAAATGTACCGCTGATAAAGACCGGAACCGAGCTTATAGTGTATATTATTGGATTGTGAACTTGGCGGCGTTTGTAATACCCGGGTCCTTTGCGGTAATAATTGCCCTTAGGATAATCACACAGGATATGTTTTATGTGATTTTTCTGGCAGGGGCCGGATTTGTCAGTATCAATATTTTAACTGCCATTTTTATATTCGAGGAAGTACCAAGGAGTGGTAAGGTAAAGACTGTTGGAGATGCTATAAATAATATCAAAATTGCAATGAAGGATAAAAAATTCGTTGTTATGGTCCTGCTAATTGGGGGTTTCTGGGCGCTTTATTCCACATTTTTAAATGCCTTGCCCTTAATTATGTTTGGCTTTGATCGTCTTCCCGAATGGTTCTCCATCATGTTACTTGGGGTATTTAATCCAATGACCATTATTCTCCTAGGAATTCCCTTAGCAAAATACATCGAGAAAGTGGAATCAATGAGGGTCATTTTAACGGGCTTGGTGATCTATTTAATAGGTATGGCAATTATCGGTCTCACTTTAAACTGGATATTGGTTATTTTTGGAATTGTAGTTGTCTCAATTGGCGAGTTCATTATTGCGCCAGGTTACATGGCTTTTGTTTCCAAACTTGCGCCAAAGGAGAAGGTATCTGCATATGTAGGTTGTAATTTCATATCATATCTAATTGGTCTTCTGGGAGGCACATTTGTTTTTGGATTAATTGTTACATATGTTGGAATAGAACTTCAAATGCCTCATTTTTTCTATGGTATTATTCTTTCAATTGGCC
>JAZGAR010000273.1:0-3177 GCA_036475875.1 Thermoplasmata archaeon | reverse complement strand
CGAATGTCATGACAGGAAAACCAGCCTTCAACAATGCGAGGCGATTTTCGGCTATGCCCAGACTCAGACCTTCACAGCCCCGATTGTAATGCAGCATCACGCCGTCCAACTTCCATTCTCTTGCGATCCTTATCATCATCTCACTCTTCAAGTGCGGTGAATAGAAATGCTGCCATTCTGGTTTGTTCAGCTCCCATCTGACATAATAGTCAAGAGTATCGTCCCTTCCTGAAAAATCAATTCCCAGTTCCTGGGGAGTGGCCTTGGCACCCCATGTGCCATCCTCTTTTTCCTCCCACATGCCTATTAGTCCGAAGGTATAAAGAGAGCCAATTGATACACATCCATACTTTTCAAGATAACGAAACACTTTAAGAAAAGCCCAGGGTGGTTGCGTATCTGACATAACCCTGCACTGCTCGTTGGGAACAGCCGCAATTTCACGCTTGACCCTGTCTTTCACCTCCGGTAAAAGAGACTTTTCGTAAAAATCTGCAACTACCTGGCTTGCCTTGTGAATTGTTCCCAGCACATACAACGAGTACATGGATTTCTCATCCAAAGGAGCCGGAATTTTCTTGTTTAAGGCGCATATTTCAGCCCACTTCGAAGTTGAGCGGTAGTGATTGTACACGGCCTTAATCAGCAGTTCATCATCGTAATCCCTGCCTGTTTTTTCCTGCATCCATTCGATTCCATCCTTTAACTGGTCCACCACATACTTCACCCTGTTGTCGGTAATCTCAGTATACGGGCCCACACCAACATCTGTACAGAACATGGGAATGCCGTTTTCAAGTTCGGATACTATTTGATACCATTTTGCATGGGAGCAGCAGATATGGTCCTGCCAGAGAAAATCAGGTTTAGGAAATCCTATCGTCTCCCCGCCCCTGAATCTGGGACCGAATTCCCCCTCATGGTAATTGAATGCATATTTATCAACCATAATGGAACCCCAGTAATTTCTCATATACGCGCAGAGGTCCCTGGCCCATCCCGCTTTTTCTGAGGCTTCCAGACATTCAAGAGATAGTTGCTTGTCAAAAGCAATGGATGCTCCGTAGGGCTCGCTTGTGAGGGGATATACATCGTCACCAAGACCTGCTGGAACCGCGTCAAACGTCCAGGCTCCTCCTGCCCATCTCAATCCCCCTTTATCATGGGCCTCGGCATAGTTTTGGTAGTACTTCATCCTGATATCCTTTGCCTCTTCCCAACATTTCAGTTTTTCAGTTTTGTACTTCGTCTCAGCCATGCATCTCACCTCTTAAAACAGGTCCTCCCCACTGAGCATCTCTAGGAAAGCCTCTGTTCTGACCTTGAATTGGCCCATTGGAACTGTCACATCGAACTCCAAGAAAAGACTTGGAATCCCGTTCTCCTTGAGGTATTTGTTGATGGCAGGGATGTCCAGCTCATGCGGATCGCAGAATTTCTGCTGTATGAGTATCGCACCGCTAACGTTGTAGTCCTTTGCCAATTTCAAGATGTGCGGCAATCTCGTGCGGTCAGGCCAGTCCTTGCTGGGGCAGCTTGGTCTTTTCACGTACCTCTCTGCTATGGCCTCAAGCCTGTCCTCCTTTGGCTCCACCTCATTCCAGAAGTACCTGGAGCCGGTGCAGTGGTCGTCGATCACGAATGTGGCTCCCAGCGATTCAACCATGTTTATGAATGCCGTGTCGTCATCCTCACTGCCCACTATCATCAATCTCTCGCCAATATCCCTATCGAGTTCTCGATTTTCCAGTTCTTTTAGGGTTACTTCCAGTATCCTGTTGTGCTCCTCTTTATCCACCATTTGACCGGAGACGACCATGTACATGGCTTCAAGTCCTGTAAGTGGGGGTTTTTCCCTCTTTCTCAGCTCGTAAATCTGCTTCATCAATCTTCTGTTCTTGTTCATTATTTCTATGCCTCTATCCAAATCTTCGTCCGTAATCTCCTTCCCGGTCCATTCCTCGATTGATTTCTTGAATACCTCCAGCTCTCCTTTTAAGAACGGGGTGGCTCTAGGACTCTGCACATGATTGGGCATCGGTAGGTAGTAGCTGTAACCAACCGGAATATGCAACTGCCAGCTCGTGAAGGCCTGCCTAATGTGCAGACACGCTTGGGCTATCATGATACCGTCCAGATAGTCGTACCTGCCTTTCAGTCCCTGGGCAAGGCAATCCCTGCAGAAGGGACAGTACATCGCGAATATGTGGGGCTCTGTCACGTCCTGCGGCTCGTGGCTGCCCAGGATTCTCGTTGGTAAAATATCCGCCGCATAGAGTATCTCCTCCGGCACGTAAGTGCAGAAATAGCCCATCACCTTCTTGCCATTCTTCTCTTTCCAATGCTTGGCGTATTCATGCCTGTTTTCATACCACTCCTTGAACATCTCGATCATCTAATTCCTCCAAAATTGATGTTAATCCTCCAACCTCTTTTCCAGGTTGATGAAATCGCTTCTGTAAAAGCCTATGGACTTGAAGAATGCGAGAAGATCCCCTGAGTCCCATCTTGCCACTGTGTAAACGTTTTTAATGCCCTTGGATTTGAAGTAATCGATAAGATGATTTCCAAGGGTCTTTCCTATACCCTGCCCCATGTATTTCGGATGAACGCCTATGATCTCAAGCCATCCGCTCTTCTCAACACCGAAGCCCCAATCCTTCACATCGCCTATGACGAAGCCCACAACTTTTCCTTCAATTTCAGCAACCAGGCAGGCTTCAGTATCTTTTTCTATGTATTCTCTCATCCTCCTCCCCAGCCCTTCCTTTACTTTCCTCTTCATAATTTCCTCTTGTATTCCTGCCACATCCTCAAAATCGTTTTCAGTTAGCGGCCTGATATTCACTTCCACGATATTCACCTCAATCTATCCTTATTATTTTCACATGTTTTCCCACCCAATCGGGTGGCAGGTAGACCCTTCCGGAATTTCCAGAGGGCTTGACCTCCTTTTCGATCATCTCCTCTCCGTAAACCTCGAATTTCGATTTTGTTTGGGGGTTGGTTCGAGCTTGAGCCATATCTATCACTATCACAATGCGATTACTATGTGAATACTTTGTAGTTATATATTAGCTATAATATAAATGTTGCGGATGTTGATAATTGCAGGTTTTTGGTGATTTTCGATATCGATGATAAATCGGTTCTTCTGGCGTGGTGGAGGGGGGGGGG
>JAZGAR010000272.1:0-3003 GCA_036475875.1 Thermoplasmata archaeon | reverse complement strand
GGCGACGTCGATTTGCCAACAACGATCAAATACATCCAAGAACAAAAACTCCGCCAAACTACCCTCACTCAGTTCACCCCGTAAAGCTGGGGCGAAACTGCAACCTTTAGGTTGCAGAGGATGTCATTAAAGAAAATTCCTTTAATACTGTAAGGTAAGCCAAAAGGTCATTGGTTGGATTCCAAGGTTACAATTGTCCGGGTTGTGGACATAGATAAGATTATAACCGAGAAAAAAGATAATAGATTGTGAGTGGCGAAAGGTATGGGCGTCTTAGACAGAAAGAAAAAAGAAATAAGAACCGAATATAAAATAAGTGTTCTCGGTGAGGAGGGAGTGGGTAAGACCAGCTTAATTCGAAGATATGTCGAGAATAAATTTGAGGAAGGCAATACCGAGCGGAAAATGATAAGTAAAAAAGAAGAGTTGTACGTTTCTATTGTAGAAGAGGGCCCTCCTCGCAGTGATGTTATCGCGCTTAATATATGGGATTGGACGAGTAAGATAACCGAGAAACAGTTGTATATCAATGCCAAAGGTGCTTTGTTAGTTTGTGATATGACAGCCAAATTAACATTGAGTTCCTTAGAATACTGGAATAATGAATTGTACAAGGTAGCAGGAAAAGTACCAGTTATCATAGTAGGGAACAAATTTGACCTTAAAAAGGAGATGGAAGTCCGCAAGAAGGACCTGGTAGAAATGGTGAAAAAACTTGAGGCTTCCTATATTGCGACCAGTGCCAAGAGCGGTAAAAATGTGGAAAGTGCTTTTTATAAATTGGCTAAAATGCTGATATGAAAATGGGGAAATAGAAAAACCCAAAATTCACAGATCATATCTTTGAAAAAAAATGTTATTTAGATACGATTGTAAATTTCAGTTATTACCATAGTTACCCTTATATACTATCTACTCAGTTTCGAATTCCGCATCAAAAAATCCAAATGGATGTACCCTCCATGCCAAAATTAACGTTCAATGCCGAGAACTGCACCGGTTGCAGGGCGTGTGAACTTGCTTGCAGCTTTCATTGTGAAGGTATATTTTCACCTTCAAAATCCAGGATAAGGGTGGTGAGAATAGACGAGGAAGGCATTGATGTGCCTGTGGGTTGCGAGCACTGCGATAATGCTGTATGCATGCTTGTCTGTCCTGTTAAGGCCATAACAGAGGATAAGTCAAATGGCGCGATAGTACTTGATTCAGATGTGTGCATTGGCTGTAAACAGTGCCTTGCCGTTTGTCCATTCGGCGCGATACATTACGACGAAGAAAAAAAGCTCTTCTACAAATGCGATCTTTGCAACGGCGAGCCAGAATGCATAAAATGGTGCGAGACCAAGGCGATCACATATTATGATGATTTAGATGTTCTGTTGAGGGATAAGCGCTGGAAAAGGGCGGAGAGGATCGCAAGAGCATCGTCTGAGGCAAGGCTGACACTTTCACGGTAGGTAGGTAAATGAGATCAAAGCTAGGCGGTTATGCGGGTAAACTGCTTCGTGTGGACCTTTCCAAGGAAAAGGTCAAATCCCAGGAGCTCTCAAAAGAGGTTTGCAAGGCCTACATAGGTGGAAGGGGAATGGATGCAAAGGTTCTTTTCGATGAATTACCGCAAAACGCCGACCCATTGGGAAAAGGTAATATCCTATGCATCTCCTCCGGTCCGATCACAGGTCTTTTGGGCCCAACAACAGGAAGGGTGAACGTCGCCGCCAAATCACCTTTAACCGACATCTACGGCAACTCAAATGCTGGAACGAATTTCGGTCCTGAGCTGAAGTACGCTGGTTATGACGGTTTGATAATCACGGGCCGCGCCATAAAACCCCTCTACCTGAATATCCAAGATGATGTTGTGGAGCTTCTGGATGCAGGCAAATTATGGGGAGAAGGCGTTTTCGAGACGATCCTCACCTTGCAGGAAAAATATAATGGTTACGAAACGAGAGTGGCAGCGGCAGGACCTGCAGCTGAGAGAGGCGTTCTGTTCGGTAGCCTGATATTCGATTTGTGGGATGCGGCAGGCAGAACAGGTATGGGCACCGTCATGGCCTCCAAGAATTTGAAGGCGATAGCGGTGAGTGGAAGTGGCGCTTTGGAAGTGGCTGACCCGAAAAAATACAAAGAGGTGATTGAGGACGGTTGGCAGGGTTTGATCGATGATCCAGGCTTTAAAATGGGTGAGCATCAGGCTTTAGGCACCTCAGTCTGTGTTGGCTGGGGCAATGCCCAGGGCTGGTTACCCACAAGGAACTTCAGGGAGAGCGTTTTTGAAGGGGCAGACAAAATTAGCGGAGAGGAATTCAGAGATAAGTATTCCATCAAGGAGAGCCCGGTCCCCGGGGGAAGAGCATGTATGTCCTGCCCAAATAGGTGTAAGAGGTTCGGAAGGATCGATTCCGGCAAGTACGCGGGAACCAGAGGCAACATCGAGTTCGAGGGCGTCGCGGCTTTCGGCTCGAAGTGCGGCGTGGATGATCTGGAGGCAGTGTTTCATGCTTTCATGCTGGCAAACGACTATGGAATGGACTGCGTCTCATGCGGAAACATGATCGCCACTTTCATGGAATTGAATGAGGAAGGTATAATCAACTCCAAAAAAAGCGATGGCATCGACCTGAAATTCGGAAATGCAGATGCCATGGTTGAGATGGTGCATAGAATAGCGAATAAGGAGGGAAAGTTGGGTAAATTGGGTGCACTTGGTGCCTTCAAGGCCACAAAGAAGATAGGTAAAGGCGCGGAGAAATACACGAGCTGCATAAAAGGTATGGACACGATAGGATGCGATCCCAGGGCTTCTAAAGGATTTGGTTTCACATTCGCTGTATCGAGCAGAGGCTCCGATCATCTGAGGGCGCACCCTGTTTTTGAGATGATCGGTTTGAAAGGTGATATCGGCAAGGAACTGTTTGGCTCGGAGGAATCATGCACATTAAGGGGCTACAAAGGAAAGGCCAAGATGGTATTCTGGCATGAAAATCTCTCTGCTGTAAC
>JAZGAR010000271.1:0-3876 GCA_036475875.1 Thermoplasmata archaeon | reverse complement strand
TAGAACATAAAATGGTCCACGGTGGAGGGGAGAAATACAACATGTAGGTCGACATCACACAAAATTCGACGAGCCCTCCCACCGCAATCTTTATACCAAATAAAATCATGGAGAGAAGGTTAAGCATGGAGGCTTATATTGATAATCAGAAGTAAGGCACCTTTGAGAATAAGCTTTGCCGGTGGCGGAACAGATGTCCCTCCCTATCCGGAGGAGAGGGGTGGAGCAGTGCTTAGCACCACAATCAACAAGTACGCCTACGCCACCCTGATTCCAAGAGAGGACGAAACCATAAAAGTCAAATCCTTGGATTATGACATAATCGCGAAGTACCATACCCATGAAAAGCTCTTTTATGACGGCGAGCTTGACCTGGTGAAGGCCGTGATCAACAACATGGAGGCAAAACAGGGTCTTGACCTCTTCATGCACAGCGATGCACCCCCGGGCTCGGGTCTGGGCTCCTCATCCACCGTGGTGGTGACTCTCGTTGGCCTGTTCCAGAAATGGCTTAACATACCCTTAACGGACTATGACATTGCAGAGCTTGCATTCAAGATAGAGAGAAATGACCTCAGAATTAAAGGTGGAAAGCAGGACCAATACGCCGCCACATTTGGAGGATTCAATTACATCGAGTTTCATGCTGAGTCCACGATAGTCAACCCCCTCAGAATAAAGCGGGATATCCTGAATGAGCTTGAATACAGTCTTCTTCTGTGCTATACAGGAAAGACAAGACTATCTGCCAACATCCTTTCGGAGCAGATAGACAAGTACGTTAAGAAAGAAAAAACATCTATCGAGGCATTAGACGAGTTGAAGGGGATTTGCATCGATATGAAGAACGCGCTTTTGAAGGGACATTTGGGTGAATTCGGGGAGCTTCTCCACAAAGGATGGACGTATAAGAAGAGGCTCGCCTCTAAGATAACCAACCCCCAGATAGACAAACTCTATGCAACTGCAAGGGAAAACGGTGCTATCGGCGGAAAAATACTTGGTGCTGGAGGAGGGGGTTATTTGTTATTGTTCTGTGATTTTGACAAGAAACATATAATTGCAGAGAAACTGGAGAATCTTGGAGGCCAGATCGTTGACTTTGGCTTCGATCTTAAAGGTCTACAAACATGGAACGTTGACTAAGGAGAGGTTGGACATGGAGGAACTCGTCAGAAACAGGCTGAAGGAAAGTGCCGATATCAAACTAAAATTGGATGCCGGGATCATCGTAAAGATAGCAGATGCCCTCATCGAAACCTACAAAAAAGGAGGAAAGGTGATTCTCTTCGGAAATGGAGGCAGCGCTGCAGACGCACAACACATAGCTGCCGAGCTTGTGGGCAAGTACAAGATGGTAAGAAAACCTCTGCCTGCAATAGCGTTCACCACGAACACATCCATACTAACCGCCTGCGCAAACGATTATGGCTACGAAACCGTGTTTGCAAAACAGGTTATGGCTTTGGTGGAGAAGAACGATTTGGTCATAGGGATAAGCACCAGCGGCTCTTCTCCAAACGTTCTTGAGGGAATAAAGGCAGCAAAAGAGAAGGGCGCATTCACAGTCGGTTTCACAGGGGAGGAGGGTAGCGAACTGGGCAAGAGTGTGGATATCTGCCTGGTTGTGCCTTCAAAGGACACGCCCAGAATTCAGGAGTCTCATATAACTGCAGGTCATATCATATGCTTCTTGGTTGAGAAGGCGATTTTTGGCGAGTAAGGCAAAAGGAAGGTAAGGATGACGACCAAAGCCGTTTTTTTGGACAGGGATGGCACGATAAATGAAGAGGTGAACTATCTCAGCAAAGTCGAGCAGGTAAAAATCCTGCCTAATTCGGCAAAGGCCATCAAACTTCTCAACAAAGAAGGCTTTAAGACGATAATAATCACGAACCAGTCGGGTGTGGCAAGAGGCTATTTTTCGGTTCAGACTCTGGAGAATATTGATGATCATCTGAAGAACGAACTTTTTAAGGAAGGGGCCCTCATCGATGCGATCTACTACTGCCCGCATCATCCTGATGATGGTTGCGCTTGCAGAAAACCGGAGACAGGACTCATAGAAAAGGCGAGAGGAGACTTTGAAATCGATTTATCTTCATCCTTCATCGTGGGTGATAAACTGATTGACTTGGAAACTGGTTATAGAGTAGGTTGCAAAAACGTGCTGATACTAACTGGTTACGGCTCCAACGAGCTAAAAGAACGGGAGAAATGGAAGTTTCAGCCCCATCACATAGCACGAGATTTGTACGACGCGGTGATGTGGATACTTGGGGAAGGTTCAAGATGATTCCTGTAGTGTGCTTGCGTTACTATCCCGCACTGGGGGGTGTGGAAACCAGGGCTTTGGAGGTTACCAGCAGGCTCGCAAGATCATTTAAGATAAAGGTCGTAACATCCGATCTAAATATGGAAAGGCCCTTTCAGAGACTGTCCAAGGAAGAGAATTTGACTGAATATAGAGAAGTGCCAATCACCCGCCTACAATCTAAGAAATTTCTGCCAGTGGAAGGTTACGGTGTGATTTTGAAAGGACTAGAGGAGGCCTTGCAAGGCTCGGAGATGATACATACCCATACATACGGTGCACACCACTCAGACAAGGCCCTGAAGATAACCGATAAACTCGGTATTCCTTCGATCTTGACTACACACCTTCATCCCGCCTCACATTCCCATCATAAGATGCTCCGCGGAATATACGACAGACTTATAGGAAGGAAGGCTCTAAAGCGGTGCACAAGTATAATCACAATGACCGATATAGAGAAAGAGTACATAGCCAGAAGATTCGACGTTCCAATGGAGAAGATGACCACCATACCAAGTGGAATAGAGCTAAAGAAATTCCGGGACTGGGGTGATGAGAGGGAGGAGAATGCTCTACTCTTCGTTGGGCGTTTATCCCCTGTGAAAAGGCTCGATATGCTGCTTAGGGCCTTGGCAAGAGTAAAGAAGAAGCTACCTGATGTTAAGCTGAGAATCATAGGAAGGGACTGGGGTGTGAAAACCGATCTGGTTGAGTTGACGAGGCAGTTGAATATCCAGGATAATGTGGAATTCATAGGAGAGACCACAACCGAAGATCTGATCAAAAATTACAATCGGGCCAAAGCATTCGTGCTGACCTCAAAATACGAGGCACTGGGCGTGACGATTATGGAGGCGATAGGTTGCGAAACCCCTGTGGTGGTGACCGGCGTGGGAGGCACTCCTGAGGTTGTGGGCGACGCTGGCATTTTGTGCGAAGAGAGCGAAGAAAGCATTGCCAAGGCCATTATCGAGGTTCTAACGAATGAGGAAAAATACATTGCTTTAAGAGAGAATGCAAAAAAGCGGAGACAGAAGTTCGACTGGGAAGATGTTGCCGTGAAGGTTAAATCTGTTTACGAGAAAACCCTAAAGAGGACATAAAAAGGGTGATGAAAGACAAGATTAATGAGTTTCATATTAAGCTGTCTATATCTTCCAAGAAATTCTCAATATGACTTTGCCCACTTGTCCTTGCAAATATATATATATACTTACCAATTATAGCTTTTTATATGAGGGTCCATACTGTAATTCCATACTTCTATCCAAGTGTTGGTGGAGTTGAAACTCGTGTTATAGAGGTTTCGAAACGATTGATCTTAAGAGGTTGGGAGGTCATAGTTCACACATCTGCCAACACACCAGATAAGAAGGCATTGCCGCTCGATGACAGCCTAGATGGGATGAAGATAAAAAGATACAGACCTTTTTTTCACAAAGGATTCTATTTGACCTACTGGCGCCCAAAAATTAATGACGGTGATATAATAGACATTCAATCCTATGAGCATATCCCCAGTTCAATCACAGCCATAAAGTACCGGAAAAAGTACCCTG
>JAZGAR010000270.1:0-3228 GCA_036475875.1 Thermoplasmata archaeon | reverse complement strand
ACATCCACCAGCCCTTTATCGTCCTTGAACCGAGCGAACACCACCTCAGGAATATTGGTTCTGCATTCCCTAAGGATGTCTGCATGATGATTTCTTGGGCCTCCGCTTGCCATATTCGCATCCTGTCCTGTTTTAATTGGTGAGCAATGGAGGTACGACTATTTATTTTTACTCTCATCCCAAGTGGAGGGTCATCTAATAAAACAAAAAAATATAGTTGAAAGCTGATTAAATACGCAATACTTCATATCTAATCCTAATTTTTATCACACGCTGTACTTCTTAGAGGCATAGTACTGGGTCTCTCTGCCTACAACTTCCTTATTGATCACGCCTTTCTGTTCCATTTTTGTGAGATGGTAACAAGCGACTTGACGACTGATACCTACTGAGGAAGCAACATTCTTCTGACTGATACCAGAGTTCTCTTCTACGATTCCTAATATCCTTTCTTGGGTATCACTAAAATAGAACCTGTCGTTTTTTGGCTTGGGAAAATCCACAGGATAGAACCGCTTCCTTGACCCATCCACATGTGAATATATTATATGCGCTCGCGTTAATTGTCTCAGGTGATGGACAAGTTGTCCGTTGGGGATGCCTAAGTCCTGCTTGATTAAACCGAAATGAGCACCAGGATTGCCGATTATATATCCGTGGATTTTATGTCTTGTCGGTTGGTCAAGAAGTTTCTCTTTTTTAATTCTGGAATAGAGCGGGATGAACAGGCTCAATAATGCCCATTTTCCGACTTCAGTTAAAAGACCACCAAGACCAATTGCAACAAACACACCGGCAACGATAAACAATAGTAGAAAAGGGAATACAGGTTCTTTTATTGGGTGCTTTAAAAGAAGAACATCAACCTCATCACCTGAAAGACCCGATTGAAGATCCAAACTCATATCCCTTATTCCATCGCCTTCCTCGTCTACATATAATGTGACGGGTTCTCCGGAACTCAAGGTTTCCCAATTATTTATTTTGTAAATATGAACTTCTGTTATGTTCAATTCCATATTTATCAAATTGAAACTATCAAAATCCTCCTCAAATAAAGTCAAAAACTCCAATGAATAGAGCTTGTCATCCTCCTGGGTCGATATTGATAATTCATCCTCAGTAAAATCCAAAATGTAGATGTCCAGAGTTTCTTCAGAACAAGTGACATCGTATACACCGTATTTTTTTAAGAAATCATCACTCACCCCGATTAGGCTCAGATTATAAAAACCGTTTCCTGTTCCGTCCACTTCAATTTTATACATCTCATCCATTGGAATGAAATAAACCTCGATATCGTTGTACAACATGGCGATAAACGCCCCTTCGATGTCATTGATTATTGAATTGTTTTTCAATCCGATCTGAAGATTCTGGGGATTCGTAATCAATAAATCTGCAGGGCATTCCAGTATGACGACATATTGTCCGCTTGCGTTGAGGTATCCCTTGCTTGCGTTGCTTCCGAGAATCGAATTTACCTGGTTGTTATTGTCGATATTTTCCACATATACAGTCATAGTTTCCTGGTCTGTCCCTCCCTCATCATCTGTTACTGTCAAGGTCACAGTATAAACACCGTTCTCGGAATATGTATGAGCCACGGTTTCTCGGTTCCCCTGGGTCCCATCACCGAAGTCCCAATCATATCCTACGATATATCCCTCGAAATCTGTTGATTGGGATCCATCGAAAAATATCACACCAACCAGTTGCAGAACATCATTTACCGCAATTCTCGCCTTTTGGTTCACGCCGTGCTGTGAGTTGAAGAGAAGATGTACCGAGTATATATTACCCAAGAACTCGAAGGTCACGATTATTGGGTTCGAACCGCCGTTATGTCCATTATAGGTTAATACCACCTCGTAGACCTTGTGTACATCCATATCATATGTGATGATTCCTATATCAGGCTGACCTGAGTGCCTTGTAACAGCAACCTCCGAAACTACGATCCCATCCTCTTCCAATTCCATTGTAATGATATTTTCCTTTCTACCAGTAACCCTCAAAGTTATGTCTGCTGAAAATGATAAATTACCTCCGATAAAACCTGTGCCATTGTAATGATTTGGTCTTGATGTTGGAAGCTGGTTGAAGTTGATTACAAATATGATCCCAGTATAGTTTTCAAAGGAATTGTAGGAGGCCTTTACCCTGCAAAAACCGCCTCTCCAACCAGCTGAGAAATCGGTGTATTCGTTGGGACCGGGCGTTACCCTTCCCACTATTGTATTGTTGCTTTCCCAGGTCGATTTTACAACATCTATAAACCCAGATGTGGTGTTGTAAACAGCAGACCAAAACGTATCGTTTTCCCCTTCATTGTACGTTCTATTTGCTATCCATTCCCCACTTTCATTGGGTGAATCAATGATCGTAATATAATCTATTCTAGGTGCCAAAATCGTCAGAACACCGGTGGAATCCTCGATTCCATTATGGCTGGCCGTTACTTGACATACGCTGTCGTAATCAACCTTTTGGGCAGTGAAGTTGGTCCAAATACCAGGGGTAGTCACAGTTCCCACTGTTGTGTCGGTGCTCAACCATTGAGCATCAACCTCACCCAAGTAATTTGCTGTATTGTTATAGGAAGCAGCATAAAACTCCTCTTCCTCCCAAACGACAAATGTTCTGCCCCCAACGATATTTCCAAATCCATTGGATTCGTCCCTGATATGAATATAATCAACTGTAGGCTCGATAACTGTGACTTGTGTGGTGTTCTGGTGTCCTGAGCCATCATCCAAGATTATGATTGTAAATCCCCAATTCGTATTGCTACAGCTAATTGTGGCGGAGTTTCCTAGGCTTGTCACCGTAACTATACTAGGATTAGAGCTGTTCCAGTTTGAAGTAGAAGGTACTTCACCAACGTAACCAGCTGTGCTGTTGTATCCTGCACCATAGAATGAATCCGAGGCTCCCACAGGATAGCTTCTATAATTTGCTGGATCGCTAAGGTTTATTCCTCCTCCACCAGGTTGAGTCCTTATTAGAATAAAATCAACTGTGGGTGGATTAATGGTAACATTAAAAGTATCATTTTTTCCTAAAGTGAGGTTTTCGCCCTCGATAATGGTTGAACCACCTATAAGACCTGCAGTGAAGATTGTGGATGTGCCAGTTTGATTGTCGAGGGAGCCCAATCCAGCAGATTCACTCCAATTCACCTCTATCAAACCAAGATAGCCGCTTGTGGTGTTATAGCTGGACGCA
>JAZGAR010000269.1:0-3279 GCA_036475875.1 Thermoplasmata archaeon | reverse complement strand
AGCTTTAAGTCGGTTCATTATGGATTCTATCGCCGCCATCACGTTCTTTCTCGTGCTTTTGGATTTTATATTTGATGACTGGGAGTACTCGTTGCGCAGATATGACACGACCTCATGAATCTGCCGTGTGGACGGAACGTAAAGCGAAATGAGCTCTGTAGCTCTACCGCTGAGTGAACCTAGCTCCTCGATTTTACGCTTGAACTCGTATCTTGCCAATGCTTTCTTTTGGACCATACACTCTCTCCAACATGTTTTTGCTTATTACGTAAGGATATTATAATACAAAACCTATAACTCCCTTAGTCCTTATGTATATTGTGGATTTGAGCCAAACATGAAGCGGTTTATAAAGATTTGGGGTGGTGGTGAAAAGCTTAGGTGCTCGCATGGATAAGGTTGTCATTTCAATAGGAGGCTCTGTTCTCGTCCCTGACGAGGATGATGCCAATTACATGAAAAAACTCGCCTCTATACTCAAAGAGCTTTCAGCTACGCACAAATTATTTGTCGTGACAGGTGGAGGAAAAATAGCGAGATATTACATCTCATTTGGTAGAGCCTTAAGCGCAGATGAACGCTATTTGGATGAGCTCGGCATAGAAGTGACGAGACTGAATGCAAGACTTCTAATAAAGGCCCTTGGAGATCACGTTTATCCAAAACCAGCTGTAAATATTGATGAGGCAGAAGAAGCTGGCGAGAAGCATCCAATCGTTGTGATGGGTGGCACGTCCCCAGGTCATACAACCGACGCGGTATCGGCGATGCTGGCTGATAGGGTGGGTGCCGTAAGATTGGTAAACGCCACATCTGTGGATGGGGTGTACGATTCCGATCCAAAGAAAAATGATAATGCGAAAAAATTCGATAGAATGTCTTATGAACAGCTGAGAGGAGTATCCTCAAAGGAGCATGACAGAGCAGGCCCAACCGTGATATTCGACCCAGATGGCGCAAAGATCATTTTGAAGGCAAAGATTCCTCTTCTTGTTTGTCACGGAAGGGATTTGGACACCCTGAAAAACGCTATATCGGGGAAAGAATTTAACGGCACCATGGTGGATTGAGACGCTAACTGCCGAGAACCCTCAAAAAAGAAAGTTTATGTATCTAAACCACAATATCAAGGCCTGGGGAGTAGGGGTAATGAGAAAGATCAAGAGTGGCGTTGTAGGCTTGGACTCACTGATAGATGGGGGCATAAACGAGAATTCTACCACCGTGGTCATCGGCACCTCAGGTGCAGGAAAAACCACCTTTGCAGCTCAATTTTTAAGAATGGGTTTGGATAGGGGAAATGACGCCCTGTTCGTGAGTTTGGACGAGAATCAGGAGCAGATCATCAAGGAAGCTGTGGAGATGGGTTGGGCCGATATCCATGACTATCTTGAAGATGGTTCTCTTGTGTTTATCGATGCCAGTGGCAAGAAATTTTCCAAGTTCATCAGGCACGAGCTACCCACATTCATCGAGGAATGGAAAGGCTCCGAGTCGAGAATTGTTGTTGATCCACTAACACCCGTGATTTGGTCCGCAGAAGGAAGGTATGAACAGCGTGAACTTCTCATGCTCCTCCTCAAAGAGACGAAAAGGATTGGGACGGTGGTTTGCACCTTGGAAGAGCATGGTTCAATGGGGGATCTCTCAGGCAATGAGATCGTTATTCCTATGTACCTGGCAGATTGCGTGATTCACCTCAAGTACACACGAAAAGAGGGTGCAACTTCTAGGCTTTTGGAGATAATAAAATGCAGGAACAGTAGGCACAGCGATCTATCTCATCCTTATACGATCGTAAGGGGTTTCGGATTACTGGTACAGGGAAAGGCAGGATCTGTTCGCAAAACCAAGAGGGCTCCTGAAGAGCTGAAAAAGCTGTTGAAAAAATATGAAAAATCCTTCTCAAAGAGGGTGTGGAACAATATCAAAGCCTCTTTAGACAATTTGACTGACGAGGATTTTGAAAATGTGGACCTAAACCAATTGGTAAACGATTTGATCACCACTTACAGCGAGGAAACGGATTTGAATGCCAAGAAGAATGGTTGATGCCTTCAAAAAGGGGATAGAAGAGGATAAAGAAGTGCTAAAGGCGCCCGAAGAGCGTGTAAAGGAAACCATAATAATGAATCCCAGGAGGCAGGAAATTCTACAATACCTATGCAAATATCCCTGCACTCGATTGTCCAAGATAGCAAAGGATTTGGATCTGAGTGTTGCCGCCACGAAGTGGCACCTCGAGAGGCTGGCTGAGAAGGAATTCATTGTCAAGGAAGAGGTGAATGGTGATTTTGTATTTTACCCTACGAATATGATAGGTGAGAAAGAGGTACAGACTTTTGCGATTATAAACCTTGAACGAGCCACTCCTATTCTACGAAGGATACTATCCAACACAGGAATCAACCAGAAGGATCTTTGCGATAATGTGCAGTTGAATCAGAGAACGGTTGTCTCGCATACCTCTGAATTGGAGCGCGTTGGTTTGATAGAGAGCATACAGGACGGTAAATTTAGGAGGTACTACCCCACAGAGCTCATCAAAAGTATGGGGGAGGATTATAGAAGAAGGGCAGGTGAATTCAGAAAAAATCTTCTTAAAATGTTGAAAAAGGATGGTGTCAGCCCGAGGGTCATGCGCTCAACAGATAAAGCCCTGCATGTGAAGATCACAGTTGGAGAGAAGAAAACCGTGTTGGAGCTGAACATCCAGCCTTTTACCTCTGTTCTTGAGCGTTACAAGGGCCTTTAATTGTTTATTGGGTGTTGGGCGATTAGCATCAATATTAGAGGCGTTATATCTATTGCAAAGTCTTTTTAGTGTATATTCCTATTAAGGGAAAGGGAGTTACAAACGAGTAAGGTGGTAGTTGATAACTTATGTCTGTAAACCAGCTTAAATTGGATACTTTAGAGGTTCCGTTCTTTACGAGAAATCTCTTTACCAGACATTTCTTATTGAGCAGGCTACCGAAGCATCCTCTTTGGAGTTCCTCCCTCGCTGATGCAAAGAAAGCGAGAGACGAAATCCTCAATCTCTATAATGAAAAGAAAAAGACTATTCCCAAAATGAGCGAGGCTCAATTGGAACATGAATTCGTGAGAAGAGTGTTAGATACACTCGGACACAAGGATTCTTATACTGTCCAAGTTCCGATGCTTTTGGGATTCGGAAAATTCAAAAAGCCCGACTATGTCTTTTTCAAGGATAAAGATACAAAGAAGAGAGCCTATGAGATTAGGACAAAAGACTCGGAAGGGTTCTACTCGATAGCC
>JAZGAR010000268.1:0-5545 GCA_036475875.1 Thermoplasmata archaeon | reverse complement strand
AACAAGATACTGAAAGACGACCTCGTGAGCAGACAGAGCATTTCCGTCAGAGATGCCTCGGCTTTGGACATAGATAAAGACGTTAGATACGTACTAATCGAAGGGACCGATGAAGCCATAAAAAGGGCTGAGGAGCTATTCAAAGAAGCGGGTAGAAAGACGGATGAAGAGGAAGCAAAAAACATCTACCAAAAAATCAAGAGTGAGGAAATTGACGTTGCGCAGGGCGTGGGTCTCCTATTTGGGGATTGATATTTTAACACCATAATCTAAGAACTCTCTTTTGGTTTGCATCACCTCAAACCTGTATGCACTAAAATACCTTCGTTGGTAATATCCACAAGTTGTTTGCCAGTGGTGTGCTTCGTTCCCCGCATCTTCAGCACCTCTAAGAATTTTCGCCTCACCATATTCTCCTCAGGATAGGATAATATAATGATCCCATCCGCCATATAGCCCTCTATACTTCTTGGTACATCCTCGTAAGACATCTCTGCCGTTACCATGGATGAGCAGTTGAAGCCTTTGAGGAATTCAAAAAGTGCGTGCAAGAATTCTCTCGTTCCATCTATTTTATCAAGTGCGGCCTTTATAGGTGTGATCGGATCAATAACAACCCTCTGCGGTTCGTACCTCTCAACAATATCTTTGATTTTTGGTAGTAATTTTTCAGGTTCCTCGAAGAGGTTCTGTCTTATCTCCAGAAACACGATCTTTTCCTTATCGATGGCCTCCTGGTCATAGAATGTAAACTCCGATAAAAACTTCTGAACAACCCACCTGGGCTCTGAGATCGCTGTGATGTAAATTCCTATCTCACCTTTTCTTGCACCGTGAAAAAGGGTCTGAACCGCTAAAGTCGTTTTCCCGGTGCCTGGCTCTCCTCCAATCAAGATGGTTGACGGTACCGGAAATCCACCATCAATAAGCTTATCCAAACCGGTTATTCCCGTCTCTCTTCTCATTATAGCCATTTATTCTTGCCTCCTAATGTTCGTAATCATGGCTACCGTATTCGATTTTACCTCGGAAATTTGCGCTCTAGGGAGACAATATCTCTTCGTATTCTTAATACTTTTTGTGTGATTACCAATTTTTTTAATTATTACCGGTACAAGCGATCATCATCACCTATCAAACGCTACATCATGAAAAGGTATCGTAACGAGTTTCCAATTTTCATATCAATAAAATTTATAATCCAAGACATGAATACCCTACCGGATAATGGGGGAGTGTAATATGTTTAAAGCTAAAATTAAGGCAGAGGTTTTAAGAGAAGTAGTAGATGTTATCTCGGCATTGGTGGATGAGGCTAAGTTCAATATCACATCAGATGGAATCAGTCTCAGAGCAGTGGATCCTGCTCACGTGGCCATGCTTGATATGTCCCTCCAGAAGAAAGGGTTTGAGGAGTACAAAGCCAAAGAATGTGAGCTGGGCATAGATATCGATAAGTTAAAAGAGGTGCTTAAGCTCGCGGGGCCGGGGGATGTATTCAATATCGAACATGATGAGGACAAGAACAGACTGATATTGGATGTTGGGAACATCACAAGGAGGATGGCTCTTGTGGACACCGCAGGCATGTCAGATCCAAAGGTTCCGAATCTCAATCTACCAGCTAAATTGATAATCGATACAAACGAGCTCAAAAGAGGTCTTCGCGCCGCCGAGGCAGTATCGGATCATGTAGCCCTTATCGCCACCTCGGACAGTTTCGAGATGGTGTCAGAAGGTGATACTGACTCCGTGAATCTAAAGCTTCCAAAGGCCTTATTGAAGGAATTGGACTGCAAGGAGACTCAGAAAAGTCTATTTTCATTAGACTACTTCTCTACAATGGTCAAAGCCACAGGCAGTGCACCTGAAGTGACCTTGTATCTCGGAACCGATTACCCAATTAACTTGGAATTCGAATTCGCAGAAGGAAACGGGCATGTAAAGTATCTTCTCGCGCCGAGGATAGAAAGTGAATAAGGTTATCCGGTGGAATAAGCCATCAATTGGATGTATTTATGATAGGAGCGTGCCGCGAAAGGCTGTAATTTTATTTTCCATCCTTCGGATAGCACATCTTAGAGAGGGATTTTCTCTCCAGCTCTATTTCCCCCATAGCAGCAAGCTTTCTGACATGATAATTCGCAAGTTGGCGGCTAATACCTGTAACTACGTCTATATCTCTTATGGATATTCCTGGGCTGTCTTTAATGCTCTTCAGAATCGCATCGTAGATACTCGGATTCTTTACCCCGTTACCTGGGATTTTTACACCTTTCGGATAGAAATATTTTGCATGGCTTGATTTAAAAAAATCATTCCACTGTGACACTCTTTGCGAGATGTCGCGGTTTATCAATAGAGCATTTTCTTTCCCTTGCGACATAATAGGCAAGGAGTTGGACCACAACGGTTATCGGTAGAGGAGAGAATAAGGCAGGAACCTCGGGAACATATATTACGTGATCCGCCAGTTTACTCAGCTCGGTATCGTCCTGAAAGCCTATGGCTATGACTGGAGAGCCTCTGGCACTCACTTCGCTTATATTTCCAAGCATCTTGTTATAGGTATGATCTCTTGGTGCGATGGCCACCACAGGCGTTTGCGAGGTGAGAAGAGCCAAAGGGCCATGTTTCAGCTCACCTGCAGGATAACCTTCGGCATGGATGTACGAGATTTCCTTGAATTTCAGAGCACCTTCCAAAGCTGTGGGGAAGTTGATATTCCTACCTATGTAGAACACATCTTGGGCCTTTGTCATTGTCAAGGCGCATTTTTCTATATTTTCCGCGTTGTCTAATACGCTCTGTACGTACCTCGATAATTTTCTCAGTGTTGATGTGAGTTCTCTTATTCTGTCATATTCCAGTGTTCGTTTTATTAGGCCAAGAGTTATACCAAGAATGTACAAGGCAACCAATTGGGTTATAAAGGTTTTTGTAGCTGCCACTCCGATCTCAGGCCCAGCTCTCGTATAAAATGTATAATCCGCTTCCCTTGTTATGCTGCTGCCAACCACATTGGTTATGGCAATTGTCATACTGCCACGCCGCTTTGCCTCTTTTGCCGCAGCCAGAGTATCAGCAGTTTCACCACTCTGAGTGATGAGCACGACTAAAGTGCTCTCATGAACAGGTTCTGAATATCTGTACTCCGAGCCTATCTCCACCACCACTGGCACCTTTGAAAAGCTTTCGAATATGTACTTCCCGATGAGACCTGCATGATAGGAAGTGCCGCATGCGATTATCTTTATCGTGTTGAATTTGCCATCCAAAAATCCGTTCAATGTAAGGTCTGGTATCCTTCCCAATAGCGAGTTATGAATGGCATTAGGTTGCTCAAATATCTCCATTAACATGTAGTGCTCATATCCTCCCTTTTCTGCATCCTCCACAGTCCATTTTACAGTCTCAACCTTCCTAGAAACAGGCTCACCTTTTATCGTGGTTATCTCAAAACCTTGCTTAGTCAATTTTACGACCTCGTTATCCATGACATAGACCACATCATTTGTGTAGTCCAACAGCGCTGCCATATCCGAAGCGAGAAAATTCTCTCCACCCCCAATGCCCACCACCAAGGGACTTTGGTTTCTCGCGGCTATTATGTTGTCCTTCTGATCTTGATGGATGACGGCAATAGCGTATGATCCATGAACCAACTTGAGACTCTCCATAACCGCCCTCTCTAAATCGCCATTATAATGCCTTTCTATCAGATGCACCAGTACTTCAGTGTCTGTTTCCGAGGTGAACCTATGCCCTTCATCGATTAGCTGTTTTCTAAGTTCGAGATGGTTTTCTATTATCCCATTATGTATGAGAGCTATTTTCCCTTCACAGTCGAGAAATGGATGTGCGTTCTCTTTTGAGGGTTTCCCGTGTGTTGCCCATCTGGTATGACCTAAGCCCACGTTTCCAGTTATCTTTGGCAAGGTTTGCTGTAATTTTTCGATCATGCCTTTATCTTTATAGCAAGATATCTCATTCCCTATTACAGCCAGGCCAGCTGAGTCGTAGCCACGGTATTCTAAGCGTTTTAGCGCCCTCAACAGGATGGGTGCCGCATCGTTTTCTCCGATATAGCCAACAATTCCACACATCCACTACACTTCCAAAGCATAAGTTATCATGGAGTAATTACATCACTACACTTTTATTGGGCAACGAACCTTCAAGTCTGTTTGAGGATGAGATTTTACATCTGGCACCTACTACCACACCGGGACAGGTAATAACCTGATCTCCGATATCAGAGTCCTCTCCGATGATGGCCCCTATATCCTTTACAGTATGATATCCAGATTCCGTTCTTATCAATGCCTCATCATTATTGGTTGCGAAATGCGAACCCACACGGACACCGTCACCGATCACGGAATTAGAGATGGTGGATGAGCTCCCAATTTGAACATCATTCATGAGAACGCTGTGTCTCACCAGCGTAAAAGGCTGAATTGTAACGTTATCACCTATGCTTGTGGAAGGGAATATGCATACGTTTGGCCCTATATTACATCCTTTACCTATCACTACCGGCCCCACGATATATGAGCCAGACCTCACAGAGCTCTCCTCCCCAATGAACACTTGGCCCTTAATTACGGCTCTTTCTTCTATGTTCCCTGCGATGCCTATTTTTGCATCTGTCATTGCCAAGGCGTTAACGTGTAATATGTCCCACGGATAAACCGCATCCATCCATTTTCCTACGCCGTGTATCCCTCTTATCTTTTCTCCTTTCTCTATCAGGTACTGTACCACGGCTGAGAGATCGTGTTCGCCTTCTTCGCGCATCGCTTTGATGGCTGCAAAGACTTCAGGCGTGAAACTGTAAATACCGGTACTTATGAGGTTGCTGAGCTTCTCAGTGGGTTTCTCCACTATCTTGGTAACGATTCCCTTCTCCAAAAAAACGACACCGTATTTCGAAGAGATGTCGCTTTCGGCTATTAGAAGCGAGTTTTTGCTTTCGCTTTCGATGAGGTTTGAAACCTCCTTCGGATCGATGAGGTTATCTCCGGGCAGGACGAGAAAATCAGAATCTATTTCACTTTGCGCCTGAAATAGGGCATGTGCGGTGCCCAAAGGCTTTGCTTGGGTGATGTATTTGATATCAACACCGAATTTTTTTCCATCCTCGAAATGGCTCATTATGCGCTCCTTTTTGTAGCCAACTACGATAATTATATCTTTTATACCGTTTTGGGATAGGGCCTCCACCGCATATTCTATAATCGGTCGGTTGGCAATAGGTATCATAACCTTTGGCCTGGATACGGTGAACGGTCTCAACCTCGTGCCTTCTCCTGCTGCAAGGATTACGGCCTTCAATTGCGTCCCTCCTTTGGGATTTGGTTGTTATTCAAGTTATAGCATATAAGCTTTCTCTTATTATTTTTTCGAGGGATTTACTTAGAATAATTGCTAAATAGCGACAAGGATTTATACTAAGGAGGATATTTGAATCACTAACTCATGGTGCTAAAATGGAAAAGAAAAAGGAATCGAACCCGGAAGTTGCAGCCGCGGCAGTGGTAGG
>JAZGAR010000267.1:0-2643 GCA_036475875.1 Thermoplasmata archaeon | reverse complement strand
AACAGAGGCCAGTAGTACTAACAACCATGGACAGGCTGTGGGCGTAAGTGGTGATCATAGTTTCTTCTGGGCATTAGGTAGTGGCATTGTCGATATCGGGGAGGGTACTGCCCATACGATCAATAATTATGGATGGGTTGTTGGTCAAAAGGAAGGGCATGGATATATTTGGACAAATCCAGATAATACTCCTCCTGGTAATTCTATCACTGTCAATCCAATAGACAGATTAACTGGATTAGCCCTATGGTCCTTAACCTTTGATGAAATCACAGAGTCAGGGGTAACAAATGTAGCCAGCATAAGCGACGGACCTCCTCCGCCTTTAGGTTATATGCACGGCAATCCGCAAACTTATTATGAACTATCAGTACTTGTTAAAGTTTTAACATCTGGCTAATATCCGTATCTATGTTTTTTAAGAAAGGTTAAGCCTATCCCTCAGATTTTTATTTTCGTATTACCATTAGGATAAACTCGTCAGGAGGGATAGACTTGAGACGGGATGGGAATACAAAGAGAAAAAAGTTTCGTGCATCGATATCGGATAAGCAATTGAGCAAATGGGTTGTAGGCCTTATTTTGCCGTTGTTTTCGTTTACCGGCTTAAAAGGTTCACAGCTCAAAGGTTTAGCTAGGGTTGTGGTACTTGCCTGTGCAGGAAAGTCTTCGATCAATCAGGCAGTGAAGAAGGTGAAGAAACGCTTAACTGCAGGAGCGTTCCGGCACCACCTTCGCAAGGGAGTAGATATAGGGCTGATAGAGAAAAGAACCAATACCATTTTGCAACAAATTGCAAAGAAAATCTTATCTGGTAAATGGTTGGAGTTCGCTGTTGATTTTGTCTACATACCCTATCATGGTCAACATATGAAAGAAGAAAATGAGATTGTCCGGTCTAAAGCAAAACATGGCACTACGCATTTCCATGCATATGCGACGCTGTACGTCATCGTGTTAGGAAAACGGTTCACCTTAGCCGTGAGATATGTAAAGAAAAAAACTCCCAAGGTAGAAATCTTGGAATTCTTTCGAAAGACCATTTACGACCTCGATATCCATATTAAGACCCTTTATATAGATAAGGGATTCTGCTCGGTTGAGGTAATCAACTACCTCAAGAGACGACACATCCGTGCGGTTATCGCAGTGCCTCAGAAAGGAAAGAAGAACGGTGTCAAGTCCTTACTGGGTGGTAGAAATAGTCGCATCGTGAGATATCCGATGAAATCTGGACAAGGTAGAACCGCTAAGACTGCTGAGTTTGATATGGCAATTGTTTGTAAATATGCCAAGAACAAATACGGGCGAAAAGGTGTTGTCTATTTCACTTATGGTCTCATCAATATCAAGATTAAACCAGGAGAATGCTATCAAAAATACAGGAAGCGTTTTGGAATCGAGAGCTCTTATAGAATGATGAACGTTACGAGGGCCAGAACATCCAGCCGCTCCCCGGAACTGAGGCTCATCTATGTAGGCGTCTCTTTGATTCTCCAAAATGCATGGATCTATCTCAACTGGACATACATGCGAGAAAGGAGACAAGGTGTAAGAAAGCCTAAAGAGGGTCTCACACTCAACAGTTTTTTGGATATGATCATCCAAGGATTGAAAGCCATTATGGGGAAGATTACAGTGATAATCCCCGTTAATTACCCAACTCGAAAAATCAATCTTTTTTATACCCTTTTACCTTACACTGGGGGTGAGAGCGTTTGACAAGTACTGATTATGAAATATTTAAGTATTCTCAATGGTTTCACATCCGCGGCAGGATACGAGCAGAGGGAGTTTTCTTGGTTGTTAAAAAATCAACCTACAGGGAAGCGCCAACAGCTATAGGTTTGGAGAAGATAGAGAAGGGCACAACTAGACTATATGGATATAGAGGTTTGGAGCAACCTCAACACAGGTGTTTTGGAGGAGTACTTCGAGGAGAAGAACAGGAGGGAGAGTTTTGGGCGGTCAAGATTCGTTTGGAAGAAGGTTTTGGTAGGCATCTTTCTGGGCACGATTTTTGCGGTGATAACAGCCTATGTCGGCTTAAAGGTGGGTATAGCCATCAGCGGTGGTTGGTACATAATGTACCTGATCGGGGCGGCGCTGAAATGGCATCCGTGCGACATCAACATTGCAGGCGGTGCATCAACAGGCGCAACCTATATCGGCACGGGATTTATATTCACGTTCCCTGCCATCTATCTATTGACAACCCCTGCTTATCAACTGGCTGGCGGTACGAATTTAATCACCTCTGTTCCAAGCAGTGTGCTCATTGTTGCCTTGCTCGCCACGATTCTCACGGGAATACTTGGAACGCTTTACTTCATAATTTTGCGAAGAATATGGTTGATAGAGGATCCATTACATATTCCGGGATGGGAACCGAATCTACAATTGATAGACATCTCCAACGATATCATCAAAGGAGAAACCGTGAGCGCAAAGCGTTCTTTGAGGCTGTTTGCACAATATACAGGTCTGACCATGCTTTTCTGCTTGCTCAGGGATTTCCCGGTTACAAGGATGGATGGTTCGTATGCCTATTATAATTCATACAGATCTGAGGCTCTTCCAAATCCTAAGGCCTCTACCTTGGACATGTTGTTTAGTGGGAGCACGTGGTACGATAAAGACAAG
>JAZGAR010000266.1:0-5380 GCA_036475875.1 Thermoplasmata archaeon | reverse complement strand
CTATTTAGTGATGGAAGTTATCATTATAAGAAGGGGACGTTGAGCACACCGGAACAGATAGAATTCGTATTGCACCTCATCGAAAATTTCGATTTATATCTCGTTGAGGATCCTCTCGATCAGGAAGATTTTGAGGGATATGCCGAGCTTACAAAGGCAGTTGGAGATAAATGCATGATCGTTGGTGATGACCTATTCGTGACAGATAAAAAAAGGGTGGAGAAGGGTATAAAGATGGGGGCTGCAAATGCGGTTTTGATAAAACCGAATCAGGTGGGAACGCTCACCAAAACCATCGAGACGATCAAATTTGCCCATGGGAATGGTTACAAGACCGTAGTTTCCCACAGGAGCGGCGAAACCACAGATAACGCAATAGCTCATCTGGCTGTAGCCTTCGGCTGCCATGCCATTAAGACAGGCGTAGTTGGAGGCGAAAGGACGGCTAAGCTCAACGAATTGATCAGGATCGAAGAGGAACTCATCAAATCGGAGGGTTGATTTGGAAGAAGAGGCAAAAGTAGAACTGTTGTTGGTGACCGAAGACACCTATCTGACGGCAGGAGTTCATATAGGCACACAGCAAAAGAGCGCGGATATGAAACCTTTCATATTTAGGGTGCGCACAGACGGCCTTTATGTTTTGGATGTGAAACAAACAGACAAACGATTAAGAGAAGCATCGAGGTTTCTATCAAGGTACGAGCCTGAAAAGGTGCTGGTTGTATCCACCAGACAGTACGGGCAGAAACCTGTTAAGGTTTTCGCAAAGCAAACGAATGTCAAAGCTATGCCAGGAAGATTCATACCAGGCACCTTAACGAATCCTCGGCTACCATCGTACATGGAACCAGATGTCTTGATGGTGACAGACCCAGCAGCAGATCAACAAGCATTGAGGGAAGCCGTAAACATCGGTGTACCGGTTGTAGGAATATGCGATGCGAACAACGAGACAAGGAATGTGGACTTGATCATACCTGCAAATAACAAGGGCAGAATGGCTCTTGCAGCTATCTATTGGATACTGACAAGAGAACTGCTGAAACTTCGAGGTGTGATAGAGAAAGACGAGGATTTTACCCCAAAAATGGAGGACTTCGAGGCATCACTATAGTTTTTATACTCCAAAACCCATAATGTTTTCACGATGTTCCAAGTTCAATGGGACGGAGGGATAATATGAGATATCCGGCTGTTGCAGGACAGTTTTATGAGGGTACTGAGGACTCGTTGAGAAGGCAAATAGAGGGTTGCTTTCTGCATAACCTTGGCCCAGGAGAGATTCCCAAATTGCAGATAGGTGAAAGAAGAATTAAAGGTGCTGTTGTACCACACGCAGGTTACATGTTTTCCGGCCCTGTGGCGGCGCATGTTTGCGTAGCTATGGCAAAGGACGGTTTTCCTGAGACATTCATTATCATCGGACCGAAGCACTCTCCTTTAGGCAGTCCTATAGCCATAACAACAGAGGAATTCAGTACACCGCTGGGAAATGTGGCGATAGATATGGATTTGGCTGAAAAGCTACATACAGGTGTGATAGATAACGATATCACAGCTCACAGAGATGAGCACTCCATAGAGGTGCAGCTACCATTTCTGCAGTACCTCAGGCCTGATATCAAGTTCGTACCCTTATGCATCGGCCACCAGACATACAAGATGGCGAGAGAGGTGGGAGAGATAATATCCAAGGCTATAGAAGGGAAAGATGTGGTGGTGATGGCTTCAACAGATTTTTCCCATTATGTTCAAAAAGAAGTGGCTGAAAAGAAGGACATGAAGGCGATAGAAGCGATAATCAATCTCGATGCAAAATCATTGTATAAGACCGTGGATAAATACAAAATTTCCATGTGTGGCTATGGCCCTGTTATGGCTATGTTGGAGGCTGTTAAGGGCAGTGAAGCGAGTCTTTTGAAATATTCCACCTCTGGAGATGTAATGGAGATGAGAGATGTGGTCGGTTATGGGGCAATGGTTGTGAGATAGATACTTGGGTGTTAAATGAGGTTTTATCATATTTACTCATCGGTTTGATAAAAACAAAAGAGCAATAGAATGTGATAAAATGGGGGACTCCAAAACCAAACGTAAGTCAAAAGCTAAAACAGGTTCTAGGTCCAAAAGGGTCCGAACTAAAAAACAAAAAATTGACGCAAAAATGCTGGCTATCGCCCTAATCTTCATAATGCTTTTCGTTTCTTATGCTGTTATATTCGCAGGTCAGAATGAGCCACAACTTTCAAAAAACATGGTTTTTTGGGAGATCAACCAGGAATTTGACATCTATTCCGGCAATGTTAGGAACATTGAGGTGGTGGATCTGTCCGATGTTAATCTTACCATCAGAGATTCGAGTTCAGATAGCACGAATAGCACGGACTTTTTGGAGGATGGTCTGGTTATTGAAACGGATGGCGATTTCAACTGCACCTTTTTCGATAGAAACAATAACGGCAAGCTCGATGATGACGATGATTTCATAGTGCACAACGCATCCGCTGGAGATTGGGTTAAATTGTACCTCAAATCTACAGGTAAAGAGTTGGCATACTACACTTTTTAACACACACCGCCCACTCATTCTACCCCATTGACATCAACGGTTTGTTGAGTTTTCATCTAACTGTAACATTCCATGTGGAAATTTCCTATAACCCTCGAAAAGTCTATTTATCATCAAATCCTTATCAAAGAGTGTGATAAAATGGAAGGTTTTGAGTTCCTTGTAGGTGTTGTAACGGTGCTAGCTGTGGTGCTTTTTTCCATAAGCGTCCTTGCCTATAGGAGGGAAAGATCATGGAGGTTGCTTTTGGCATCCGTGGTTTTTGGGCTTTTTTTGATAAAAGGCCTAATAATGACCCTCTCTATCTTTACTTCGGCTTTAAAAGATGTGCAAAAAGATTGGATTTTCCATTTGTTGTTCGATGTCATTATACTATTGTTCCTGTTTCTTGCGGTGTTGTCACCGCCGAAAGAAAGGAAAAAGGCGAATATCGATACCAAGAAAATGGGAGAAGAAAAGACCTAGCGATCTAGCCGACATCCTAGAACGAGGATTGAATGATGAGGAAAAATATGCGAGGGTACACAATGGGTACGAAACAGATAACGACGGGGTGAATTTCCGACATGAAGAAGGAACTGGAACTGGAGACTCGAAGGGAGATTTTCGAGCTCATTTCGGGATCCCCGGGTCTCCATTTCAGGGAGATTTTACGTAGACTCGACACATCCAGCGGTAATTTGAACTATCAATTAAAGTACATGGTCAAGCACGAAATTCTGGTTCCTATTCATGATGGAAATCTCAAACGTTTCTATATCGTTGGAAAGGTCAAGGCCGGGGAAAAGAGGATTCTCGCCTGCCTGAGAAACGAGACAGCTAGAGGTTTAGTTCTTTACCTTTTGCTCAATCCGAGCTCGCAGTTCAATGAGATGGTAAGTAAATTCGACTTGGCACCATCAAAACTGGCTTATCACTTGAAGAAGTTGGTGGTAAAGGAAGTTATTGAAAAGGAGAGGAAGGGAAGAACAACCCTTTACAAAGTTGTGGATGAAGAAGCCATCGCTAACGTGCTTATTTCATATAGCCCATCATTTTTGGATGGTATAGTGGAAAACTTCATTGAGGCATGGAAGGCTCGTTGAGTCTCATTCAAGTCCCAACTTCATTCTCGTATCTGTGACATTCTTCTTCGTATCGTTCTCCACCTTCTCGTACAGGCTGTTCCCATGTGCATCCATGGCAACTATCAAGGGTCCAAAGTCCTCACTCTCCAGGACCCACAAGGCCTCGGGCATCCCCAGATCCAACCAGTGCACTTCCTTAACGCGTTTAATACCCTTTGCCGCAAGAAGTGCGGCTCCACCGGTTATCGCAAGGTAAACGCACCCAAACCTTTTCATGGCATCCAAAGTTGGCCTTGACATCCCCCCTTTGCCTATGATCGCTTTGATCCCGAACTTTCCAATGAAATCGGGTTCCAAGGAGTTCATCCTTGAACTGGTAGTAGGCCCTGCGGCGATGAGATGCCATTTTTCCCCTTTCTTCTGCATTATAGGCCCACAATGAAAAACCGCGGCATCCTCGAGTTTAACAGGCAGATCCTTCCCATTCTCCAGGTAGTCTAGAGCACGGATATGTGCTTCGTCTCTCGCTGTATATATCTCTCCATTGAGATAAACAATATCCCCGGTTTTTAGGTCTCTTACGGCATTCTCATAAAGAGGTGTGGTCAACCTAATCTCTTTCATGGCTCCCCCTCCTTGGAATGGGTAATATGCTCAACCGAGCCGTCTTTATTTATCCTTGCAACCGCCTTTCTTGCAGCCCAACACTGCAGATTTATTGCCACAGGAAGACTCGCAGTATGGCAATATGCATACTCGATGTTAACGCCCAAGACGGTGGTTTTTCCCCCTAGGCCCATTGGCCCTATGCCAAGAGAGTTTATCGCCTCGTAAAGTTCATTCTCCAGCTTTGCTATCTGCGGTTCAGAATTGCGAATGTTTATTGGGCGAAGCAGCGCCTCCTTTGCAAGCTTCATGGATATGTCCGCAGAGCCTCCTATACCCATGCCAACTATCGTGGGAGGACATGGTTTTCCGCCAGCATTGACGATAGTGTTCAATGCGAACTCCTTTATCCCTTTGAGCCCCAAAGAAGGCAGAAGCATGGCCAAAGCACTCATGTTCTCAGAGCCGGCTCCTTTAGGCATCACTGTTATCTCCATATGATCTTCGTTTGAGAATCGGTAGTTGATATAAGGCATTCTCAGGCCTGTATTATCCCCCGGATTATGCCTTGTAATGGGATGCACAGCATTCGGTCTAAGGGGAATTTCTTTTGTGGCCTCCTTCACGCCTTCCGCAATCGCTTTATCAACGTTTATTACCCTGTCTTTTCCGAGGGTAACATAGAATCTAAGTATCCCCGTGTCCTGACACATGGGAAGGCAAGAGCCCTTGGCAAGCTCTATATTATCAAGAATGTTCTTCAATTGCATTTTAGGGATTTGCTCTTCCTCAGCCTCATACGCCTTAACCAAAGCCTCTTTTATGTCATTTGGCAGTGCTGTCACCGCATTCCTTAAGAGGTCTATTGTCACCTGTTTTATCTCGCTCTCAGATATCATGAGATTCACCGGTACAGGAAGGGTATGTAATGTACGGTAATAAAAGTTGTAGGGAGGAGTGATATGAATTTTTAATCAGATGAAGGTTCTGATGAATTCGATGAAGATGGCGACGTTTTCTCTTCTGTTTCAGAATTATCGGTTGGTGGTAGCGGTAGTTCCTCATCCGTTTCGTCCTCGAGGGTGGGTTGTTCTGAGGTACCTTGCTCATCCTCGATTATCCACTCGACTTCCTC
>JAZGAR010000265.1:0-12108 GCA_036475875.1 Thermoplasmata archaeon | reverse complement strand
AAATGTGGGGAATGCAGGAAGATAACCACTGCCAAGGTCACAGGTTATGAGTTCCCATATGTGAGCTACAGATGCTCCTGTGGTCATGAGGGCAAGGCCGACTTAAGAAAGGACGATGGCAAACTGCCTTGGAGAGTGGATTGGCCTGCAAGGTGGTGGTTTTTAGGGGTGACATTCGAACCTTTCGGCAAGGATCATGCTGCTGCTGGGGGATCATATGACACAGCGAAAAGAATATCCGAAGAGATTTTTGAAAGGAAGGCGCCTTTCTATGTGGTCTATGAATGGATTCAACTGAAGGGAAAAGGCGCTATGTCATCATCCACAGGCGTTGTGGTCAGTGCGGTGAGCATGTTAAAGATGACGCCTCCAGAGGTCTTCAGGTTCTTCGTATTGAGAAACAATCCGAACAAGCATCTTGATTTCGACCCTGGCCTGGGCATTCTTAATCTGGTTGATGAGTACGATGCGACCGAGAAAATCTATTTTGAAGGGAGTTCTGATGAAAAATCCAAGAGAATCGAGAAGATCGAGGAGGAATTGGCCCGAACCTATGAACTATCTCAGCCTTTTTCGCTTCCATTCAAGTTGCCTTTTCAGATACCATATAGGCACCTGGTTAGCGTTGTTCAAATAAAGGATGATTTTGATGGTATCCTCGAGATCCTTAAACGAAGCGAACATTTCGAAACTCTAAGTGATGAGGATCAAAAGCACCTGAAACAGAGGATTCATTGTGTGAGGTTTTGGCTCAATAATTTTGCACCTGATAGAGTGAAGTTCGCAATTGTGGAAGAGACACCTAGCCTCTCTCTTAATGAGAAAAAACGGCAATTCATACATCAATCTTTTCTTACAACCTTAAGTGACGATTTGCTATGGTCCCCGGAGATTATTCATCAAAGCATACATGATACTGCGGATTTTGTAGGAATCTCCACAAAGGAAGCCTTTCAACTCTATTATGAAGCATTATTTCAACAAAAATATGGCCCAAGATTAGGATATTTTTTAAGTACACAGGAACAAGAATTTGTAAGAAAGAGATTAAAAGAAATTATAGATAAAGAGTAGTCAAAAGATAAATAACATAGATTCAATTAAGGTAAAAATTAACAATAAGTAGCCCCGTAGTGTAGCGGTAGCATAAGAGACTCTGGATCTCTTGGCGCCAGTTCGATTCTGGCCGGGGCTGTTACTCTGATATATATAAAATAAATACGTAACAGCCCCTTCCCCCTCATGTTAAGCTCATAAATGCTGGGGTCTTAAACATGAGGAAGCCGGGGCTGATATATATAGTTGAACACATAGTGGCAAAATAGCCCCGTGGTAGAAAAAAAAGAGTTCCCAACAAAATTCAACAGCTTTTTTTTCTGCAAGGGGATGCGTATATAGCGATAATCAACTGAGTAGCCCCGTGGTGTAGCGGTAGCATCAGAGACTTTGGATCTCTTGGCGCCAGTTCGAGTCTGGCCGGGGCTGTTCCTTTAATTTTATTATACTAAGAGTCAGAACAGCCCCTTCCCCCTCGTGTTATGCTTGTAGATGCTGGGGTCTTAAGCACGAGGAGGCCGGGGCTTTCGTTCGTATTTTACTTGGATAAGGAAATTGCTATTTCCTCATGTTATATTTATAAATGCTTGGATCTTAAGCACGAAGAGGCCGGGCTGCTTTATCATTTTTAGACGAAAAAGCTTTCGTTGAAAATCCAATGCAAATACTTATTTATAGAATATTCATTAACGAGCTACGAATAATAACGGTGAGCAAATATGGTCGATACAGAACCAAGGGCTCATGATTTCATCCGCGATATAATCGATGAAGACCTTAAAACGGACAAATATGAGGGGAGAGTGCACACACGTTTTCCTCCCGAGCCTAATGGCTATCTGCACATAGGACATGCCAAGTCCATATGCCTGAACTTCGGAATTGCGCAGGACTATAAGGGCAAGTGCAACCTACGGTTCGATGACACAAATCCTACAAAAGAGGAGGAGGAGTACGTTAAATCGATCATAGGGGATGTGCGTTGGCTAGGGTTCGACTGGGAGGATCGGTTGTTCTTCGCTTCAGATTATTTTGACCAGATGTATGAATACGCAGTCCAGTTGGTAAAGAAAGGTAAGGCTTACGTGGACGATTTAAATGCTGAAGAAATCAGCAGGACGCGAGGGACCTGGACAACCCCTGGAAAGAACAGTCCTTATCGGGACCGTCCTGTTGAGGAAAATCTCGACCTTCTAGAGCGAATGAGGGCCGGTGAATTTGCTGATGGAGAGAAGGTTCTCCGCGCCAAGATCGACATGGCCCACCCAAATATGAACATGCGGGATCCGATCATCTATAGGATTCTACATGCAAGTCATCACAACACCGGCGATAAATGGTGCATCTATCCGATGTACGACTGGGCCCACGGTTTGGAGGACTCAATCGAAAACATCACTCATTCCATCTGTACTCTCGAGTTTGAGAACCACCGCCCTTTGTATGATTGGTTCCTGGACGAGCTCGGAGTATATCATCCCCAGCAGATCGAATTCGCCCGACTCAATATCACATACACAGTGATGAGTAAACGCATGCTACTGCAGATGGTTGAGGGTGGACAGGTCACGGGTTGGGACGATCCGCGGATGCCAACCATTAGCGGGATGAGGCGAAGGGGATATTCACCTTCCTCTATTCGGACCTTCTGTAAGAGAATCGGAGTGGCCAAGGTCAACAGCATGGTGGACTTCGAGTTCCTTGAGCACTGCATCAGAAATGATCTAAATAAAACAGCCCTGCGATTCATGGGCGTCCTTCATCCTCTGAAAGTGACAATCGAGAACTACCCTGAAGACAAGGTGGAGGAGATGGAGGCTGTGAACAATCCTGAAGATCCGAAGGCTGGGACGCGCAAGGTTCCTTTTTCACAGGTGCTCTACATCGAACAGGAGGACTTCATGGAGGATCCACCTAAAAAATTCTATCGTCTTGCACCTGGCCGTGAGGTCAGATTAAGGTATGCATACTTCGTTACATGCAAGGAGGTCATTAAGGAAAATGGCAAGGTTGTGGAGCTTAAGTGCACAGTGGACCCAGAGACAAAAGGCGGCAACGCTCCAGACGGAAGGAAGGTGAAGTCGACTCTGCATTGGGTTTCTGCCGCTCATGCTATTGAGGCCGAGGTTCGGCTTTACGACAAGCTGTTCACGGTAAAAGATCCAGCGGGGCAGAAGGAGGGTGATTTTAAAGATTTCCTTAATCCCAACTCCCTTGAGGTGCTCACATCCTGCAAGGTCGAGCCTGCAATGCGGAATCTTAAACCTCTTAATAGATTTCAGTTCGAGCGCCTGGGTTACTTCTGTGTAGACCCTGACACTAATAAAGAGAGACTCGTCATAAATAGGACTGTGGGCCTGAGGGATACCTGGGCCAAGATAAAGAAGCAATTGAAGAATAAATAGCCCAATAACACGAAATAAGGTTACGGGATGACCATTAAACCTTTTGCGAAGGGTTGGCTAGCACAGCAAGATGTCAAGAGGCTTAAACGGCAGCTCGAATCTACCCAGGGCTACTAACCTTATCTATGATAGCAAATTAAATCTACATGAAGCTTTATTCTCAAGGTCGATTATAGATGGACACAATTAAAAATTTCATAAGCAAATACCCCCCAAGCACACTAATCCTGATCCTCTTCTTCTTATCAAGTCTTTTTCTAATAGGCTTTGCCTTTTTGAACCTTGAAAGCTTAAAGAATCTTGTGAAAGAGGATGGACCTATTGAGAATTTGCAGGCGATTTTATACCTGGTTGGTGCATGTTTGTGGATATCCGCATATTTCTTCACCCAAAAAGTCAAGAAGGAAGGGAGGCGTAGACGAATTTTTTACGTTTTGTTTGCAGCTTTTTTCCTTTTTTTATTTCTTGAGGAAATCAGCTGGGGACAGCGGTTGTTTGGCTTCTCTACGCCGGAAGGTCTAAAAGTAATGAACCTGCAGGATGAGACAAATATCCACAACATTGGAACCCAAGACACGAAACTGTGGATACACATCCTTCATGCATTTCTATTCGCCACACTGGGAATAATAATTCCGCTCCTCAACCTTGGATCAAAACGGATCGGCTCAATTTTTAAGAGAATAGACTTCCCGATCGTACACACCGATCTTATTGTATGCTTTGGTATATCACTCAACTTTTATTATGAACCAGGGCTCCACTGGTCGGTACCTCTCAGAACGATGTCCCTTCTTGCCCCAATTATCATAGTTATTTCAGGTAGGTTTCGGTGGCTCCTTCGCCAATTCAAGTATCCATTATTCCAGATATCCGTATTGGCTGTGATCGGATTTCTAGTAATCGCTTTAAACCTTATTCCTGAGACAAATCAATATATTAAAAATAATATGGTGTGGGAGATAAGAGAGCTTTATATTGCCCTGTCACTCTTTTTCTTTTCAGCTTTTGAGGCATATGGGGCTAAGAATAGAAAAGTCACTCTGCGAGACAAGAAAATTCGCGTAAATTAACCGTGAATAGCATCAATTTTTAAGAACCCCTTCAAGATTAAAATAGAAAGAGACTTTGATGGAGGTTGCAACATCAGTCTGAATCTGGTATAGGCTACCAATATTCCTTTTAGTTGCCCATCCCTTAAACCTGCAAATAATCATGAGCATAAAGTTTCTTGTTCAGAAGAATGTCCCCCGTCTTAACCACATGCATAAGATCAAGATCATTCGGATCCATAATGGCTGCAGTCAACCCAGCCCCCATTAACATGGCCAAATATGTTCTATTTATTAGGGACCTGTTTTTGGTGCCGTTGGAGATGTTGGAAAGTCCGACCACGGTTTTGGGTGGAGGGTCGGAAAGAATCTTGAACATGTTTATGGCTTCTATAACAGTAGGGCCTTGATTCTGAGCCGCACCCACAGGCAGAATGAGTGGATCTAAGAACATATTCTCAGTTGGGATGTCGTACTCCATGGCCTTGGTTATCAGGACCAAAGCAAATTCGTTTCTTTTCATGGCATCGTTTGGTATGCCCTTCTCATCCAAGGTCAGGCATACTATATCGGCATCGTACTCCTTTGCCAATGGAAAAAGCGCCTCCATTTTTTTCTCCTCAGCGGTTGTGGAGTTGATCACAGCCCTCTTTTTCACGACCTTCAATCCGGCTTCCATTGCCTCGGGTTTTGGAGTATCGATTGAAAGCTGGGCGTCGGTTACTTCTTGAATCGTCGTAATAAGCCATTTCATGATTTCAGGCTCGTTGTCCATTCCCGGGCCTGTATTCAAATCCAATATATCTGCTCCCAGTTTCACCTGGTCCAAAGCCAATTGTTTTATAAAATCTTCATCTTTATCCTCGATCGCTTTGCCTACTGATCTGAACAAACCGTTGATTCGTTCACTTATCACAATCATGTGGCTCCTCTCCTATGTGTCATGCTAATAGAGTTTGGATTTAAATAGGCTTCGGCGATCGTCCGATATTTGGTGGCAGGTCCTTAAGAGGATATTAACGACAAGTTTTTTTACTTTAAATCCCTTATCTTGAAGGCCCGAATAAGGGGGGTAAAAGAAAGGGAAGTGATAGAATTGATCAGCATAAAAAGAGCATTGATTAGTGTTTCGGATAAAGAGGGGATTGTCGAATTTGCAAAAGGTCTACACGACCTTGGCGTGGAAATACTATCCACAGGCGGCACAGCTAGACTCTTAAAGGAAAAAAGTGTGCCCGTAACACTTGTATCCGACTATACAAGGTTTCCAGAGATGCTGAACGGCAGAGTAAAAACACTTCACCCGGCCGTGCACGGTGGCATACTCGCCATGCGGGATAATGAAGAACATATGGCCCAGTTAAAAGAGCATGGCATCACGCCCATAGATATGGTTGTTGTGAATCTTTACCCGTTTGAGCGAACCATAAAGAAGAAGGATGTTAGTGTCGAGGAGGCTGTTGAGAACATCGATATTGGCGGCCCTACCATGATCCGCTCAGCTGCGAAGAACCACAACGGTGTTGCGGTTGTGGTTAACCCGGGAAGATATAATGACGTGCTCGAAGAACTGAAAAGCAATGGTGGAGGGATAAGCACTGAGTTCTCCTCTAGGCTGGCGCTGGAGGCCTTTGAGCACACCGCTAAATACGACAGCATAATTTCAGACTATCTGCAAAAGATATTCACGCCTTCAAAACCCTTCCCTGATGTCGTAAATCTGGGATACCAAAAAGCCATGGAATTGAGGTATGGGGAAAACCCGCATCAGAAGGCCGCTTTTTACAGAAACACGAGGTTCCAGGGTGTGTGCGTTGGCAATGCTACAAAGCTTCATGGAAAGGAGCTTTCGTTCAACAACATCATCGATTTGGATTCTGCATTAGACATAGTGATGGACTTTGAAGGACCCACATCTTCGGTCATAAAACATACGAATCCGTGTGGTGTGGCCAGTGCTGACACCATTTCCGAGGCCTATAGAATCGCAGAGGCGGCGGATTCGCTCTCAGCATTCGGTAGCGTGGTTGGACTGAACCGGGATTGTGATTTGGCAACTGCAGAGGAGATCAAAAAGCACTTCGTAGAGGCTGTTATCGCTCCGGACTTTAATTCTGATGCCATCGATATATTGTCAAAAAAGAAGAGCATAAGGCTGCTTAAAACCGGCGTACCCATAATCAGGGAAACACCGGTGGAGCACAAGATGATGAAGGTAAAGGGGGGTTTGCTCGTTCAGACAGGGCATTTTCCGGATTTGAAAGTTGAGGAGCTAAAAGTCGTTACCGAGAAGAAGCCCACAGAAACCGAACTGAAGACGATGGTATTCGCTTGGAAGGTTTTAAAGCATGTAAAATCAAATTCTATACTCCTGGCCCAGGGAGAGCAGACCGTGGGTATAGGCGCTGGACAGATGAGCCGGGTGGATGCATCCATGATTGCGGCCCGAAAAGCAGGAGAAAAGGCCAAGGGCAGCGTAATGGCTTCAGACGCATTCTTCCCCTTCAGGGATGGTGTGGATGCGGCAGCGAAATTTGGTGTAAGTGCTATAATCCAGCCAGGAGGTTCTGTGAGGGATGATGAAGTCATTCAGGCGGCGAATGAGCACGGCATGTCCATGGTCTTCTCAGGTGTAAGATTGTTTAAGCATTGAGGGCTATAGAGCAAAAATTCGTGGCAAAGCCACTCAGCTGAGGATCTCATCCAACCTATCCATTTCATTAGCCATGAGTATCTCTTGCGCGATTCTTCTACCAGTGGAAAGATTTGATGCCAGAAGATCGGAGTATGGCGAGCCTGAAATGAAGGGATTGGTGCCTGCAACTATTCTTGCTGAGACTTCAAACACCTTGAATTCCAATTTATCGTTTACTATGGTCTCGAGACAAAACGGCCCTATTATTCCTCCAAACAAATCGAACGATTTTTCCACCACCTTTTCCCCCATTTCAAAGACTTCAGCCAATAACGATTCTCTAATCGTTAACGGCACATTACCTGTTACCACGAAACTCGGAAAGATCTTCAATTTCTTTAATTCCTCCTGGGAACCAAGTTTATACATTTCATCTATGTTCGTCTCGTCTCGCCTATCTATGCTGAGCAGTTCCAAGGTTCCCTTGGAGAGTTTGTATCCCTCATCTCTTATCGGGGAGTAAAAATAATGGAGATAATACCTTGTGCCTAAGACATATTCCTGTATGGTATAAATCTGATTTGGGTTCACCTTTTGGAACTCCTCATAATTCTTTACTATGAAGAAACCCCTGCCGCCCTTTGCACCGTCGAACTTCACCACCACAGGCTTATCGATATCCTCTGGCTTATTGAACAACATTGGCATTTCAATGCCTGCACTTTCCAACCATTCTCTTTCCTTTATCCTGGAGGATTCCCATCGTAACACCATTCGATTGCCGAAGGTAGGAACTCCGAGTTTCTCGAAGTTTTCTGGGCCGAGGTATTCCACAAATGAACCGTGAGGTATCAGTATCACGTTTCTTTCGCACAGTTCATCGGCTTTCGTTAAAATATCTTCATGCTCATTCACAACAAGAAATTCATCAGGCTTCGCATTTGGAAAAGCATCATAGAATTTCGGAGGCGAGCCGAGGGATATTCCCAGGGTTCTGAATCCCTCTTTTTTTGCGCCATCAAAAATCTGCAGGCTGGTATGGGAACATAACGTGCCTATTACTAAGTTATATTTATCATAACTCTCGAGCCTTTTTAATGCTTCACTGTCCCCAACCATTATGGGGATATGAGCTTTCTAGTTTATGAAATTTTTTGCGAAAAATACCAAAAAACGTCCAAAAAATGAAAACATTTATAGTGAGAATAACGAATATGCAATATGAGTCTGAAGGCCATGGACATAAAAAGGAAGATATCAGTCTCGATACTCACGATAATCACCATATTCATAATTGGCTTTCTCGTTGGAGCCACAATCCTAACAGGATATGTCGAGTTCACTGAATATGGCTCCATACCAAATGAAATTTCTGCTCCCACCTGGAAAGCTGGAAAATACTGGACATACACATTCAAAACTCCAGAGATAGAGGATGTGATATCAAGGATCGTGGTCGCCTCCGAAGAGGAGGAAAACTACTTGGTTGGTGTTGCCTCACGGGTTGATGCGCAGCGTCATGCGGTTTTGAACTACAACCCATTACTCGGAAGGATAACGATAGACGAGCTATCTATCTACGAGAAGGGAATACCGCAACCTTTGTTCAATTTTCCATTGAAGAAAAACAAAGAATGGAGCTTCTCCATGTTCGGCATAGAGGAATTTAGAGCGCGAGTAAATTCAATAAGAAGCGCTGACTTGCCAGTTAGCGGGAAGACAATTCTTGTTGATATTCAAGCGTCAGCCTCCACTGGCGAGAGACTTACCTATTCATACGACAATTCTGCAAAGTGGATTCGTTCCTTGGTCCTGGAGGACTCCTCGGGAACTGCAATACTGGAAACGAACCTGGTTTCATACGGAATGGGTTTTGCGGGTGAGGTATACTTCATTCGAGGTGTTGACCTTGTTGATGAACTGCACACATCGCCTGTTTTGGATGTTCATAATACCTTGATAGAGGGTCATCCTGATTGGGGTCCCTTCGACTCCCTTATATACCACTTCGAAATACTCACCGAGGACAACTCTGGAGGAACACTCGTAATAAAGGACCCCACATCAGAGGTCGAGGCCATAAGGCGGGTTTTTGGTCCGAATACCTTTGAAAGCTCGCTTGGAACCATTCCAAGTGAAAGCGAAGAATTGAGTGTATCGGTAAGTTTAGCAGGCGAATCTTATCTTAGGCTCAGAATTGCTGGAGGAATCGAAAACATCTGGACTGTTTGACACCGTGACCATTACCAAGATTAAACAAGATTTTTTAGATGCCTAGCTCAAATTATTCTATGGGAGGATATGAAAGCAGAAAACATTAATCTAACCGATAACAATCACCTGCCTATGAAACCCCCAAAATCACATCCCAGGTACGAATCCCTGATGAAGAGAGAAAAGATCATCGAGGGGCTAAAGGCAGGTATCGTTGCTCAGGCGGGATTGATTGCCCATGGTCGGGGAGAGGCGTTTGACTATCTCATAGGGGAAGAGACGATACCTGAGGCGGATTTGGCGGAGAAAATCACCGCATACCATCTCATTCTGGCAGAGCATCCCCTCATTTCTGTAAATGGCAACACCGCAGTATTGGTTCCAGATGAAATAGTTAGACTTTCAGAACTCCTACCTGCAAAAATCGAAATAAATCTTTTTTATAGGAGCGAGGAGAGGGTAAGAAAAATTGCTGATCTTTTGAGAAAACATGGCGCAAAAGAGGTGCTCGGAGAAAAACCCGATGCAAGAATTCCAGGTTTGGAGCACTCAAGGGCGTTATGCACGGAGGAAGGCACGATAAAAGCAGATGTTGTTCTCATACCACTGGAGGACGGAGACAGGGCCATGGCCCTCAAAGACATGGGGAAAACGATAATTGCTTTAGATTTAAACCCGTTATCAAGAACCTCAAAAACATCCGATGTTACGATAGTGGACGATGTGGTGAGAGCATTGCCGAGGATAATCGATCACATAAAAAGTATAAGAGAGAAAAAAACAGACAAAAATGAGATGAAGGAGGAAATAGCCGCATTTGACAATCTCAGGAATTTATCCAAGATCCTTGAAGGAATGCAAAAAGAGGCAAAATTCTGTTTTTAAAATATCGAAGACCTCTAACCAAAGTGCATTTGTAAAGAACCCACAAGTATGTACAATCCCACGAAAACTATAAATACACCTAGTTGGTAATATCTGTAACATGATATGGATATCTCTGGATAACATGTGAGGTAAGGAGTTGTTGAAATGGCATATTTAACAAAAATCAAAAAAGGACCTGGGGAAACGTTGACAGTGGATGACCTTACGAAGGCGATAAAGAACAGTATCGACAAAAGCGGCATGGAGACCGAAGCTGCGAGAGCCATGGCAAATCATGTTTTGAACTTCTTTGGCTATAGCGATAGAATCATAGACAACGTACTGGAACCAGAGGATAGAGACGCCTTCTACATGCTTGAGGACTCAGGCCTTCTAACCACAGAAAGGGAAGAAACCACCCTCTATGATGGAAGGGAGTGGCGGATACATTACTGGCTTTTTAGGAAGGAAAAGATCAGAGAGCTTATGGAGGCAGCGGAAGAGAAGGAACGTGCCGAAGCTGAGCAGGCAAGTCTCGTTTACTCGGAGATATCAGAGGATATCTGGAAAAGGAACGGGGAAGAGGAAGAGTAAACATTTTTGTCCACTATATTTTTACACGAACAGCGATCAGCATGTTTTGTGAGGTAAATAGATCCCTGGCCACTATGATCAAACCCCAACATTTTTATCCGAGCCTTTTAATTCACCATACATGGAGTATTCTTTATTTCCTTACGAATTTAGAAAGAATCAGAGAGAGATATTAAATCTCATCAACGATGCGGTAGAGAGGAATTCGCATCTGGTCCTTGAATCAGGAACCGGCTCTGGAAAGACCGTATGCGTTCTCGTTCCCACTTTACGATATGCGATTGACCATGATAAAAAGGTGCTCTACCTCACCCGCACCAATTCCCAGCAGAGACAGGTCATATTCGAGCTGAGGAAGATAAGTGACAAGGAGAAATTTTTCGGTCTTGGTGTTCAAGGTAGACATCGGATGTGCCCCATGATAAAGCAGGATCCGATCCTTGCAAAAGGCTCTCCTGATGAGCTTTCAAAGGTGTGTGGCAAGAGGAAGAGGGAGGTTCTCAAATCGATATCTGAAGGCAGAACATCAAAGGCCTGCAAGTTCTATGCCAAGGTATGTAATGAGGACATATCCCCCATAAAAAGCTGGGCCACAAAGGGACTTCCCACAGTAGAGGAGTTCTCTAGAAAATGCGAAGATGCAGGTTTCTGTCCCTACGAGGTGAACAAATCTTTGGTAAGGGATGCCGTTCTCGTTACAGCACCTTATATCTATTTTTTCAATCAGTTCATTAGGACAAGGATTCTTGATTGGATGGGCTGCGAACTGAGCGATATTATTTTGATAGTGGATGAAGCGCATAACCTGCCTGATTATGCAAGGGAAATAGAATCCATGGAGCTTGGAATCCAAACCCTGGAAATGGCGAAAAGAGAGGCAAAAGAATTTGGAAATTTGCGCACCTCAAATGGCGTTTTCATCACAGAGCTTTCGGATAGAATAAAAGATATTATCACGACCTTGCAAAGCGATTATCTGGGTGAAGAGGAAAACGATGCCTTCATTCCGCCTGGAGAATTTCTAAGCGAGTTAATGCAGGCATACAACACCACGAGCAGGAAGCTCAAAGCTATGGCAAGCGACCTCATAATACATGGTCAAATCATTAGGGATGTGAGGCTGAAGGACGGTGCACTCCCTCGCTCCTACATCGGTTCTGTGGGCCTTTTTTTGTCATTCTGGATGGAGCAGCAGGACGAGGATTTCGTTAGATTGATACACAACCAAGATAAAACGAAGCTCGAAATATATTGTCTCGAGCCAGCACTTGCCACCAAGCCCATG
>JAZGAR010000264.1:0-2933 GCA_036475875.1 Thermoplasmata archaeon | reverse complement strand
CTAAGTTTTGGTGATCGAGATGAAAGATCATTGGGTTTCTACAGAGGAGTAAGAGGGTGTATGTAAATCTTGTCTGGGACTCATTGATACTATTGAGTCGCCAACTTCTGGTGCACTCAAATATCGTATTCATTGCGATATGCCTCAAATCCAAGAATGTCAAAAACTTAAGGAATTTCACTGAAGTTTATAAATCGATATCAAAGGCTCTAGGATTTGGGATAGGCGCAAGATGGTGGGAAAATGAAGGGGAAAATCGTAACCCTGCTGTGAACCCACCATCTCACTTGGAAGTCTCTCTTAAATAAAGAGAGGTTATATCTCACAGCGAATAGGAAATCTACTTATTACCTCTTATAATTTTTGTAGATCGCTCCAATTGGAGCTAAAACTTCAGATACGCTTATACCTTTGTTTGACATTGGCTCAGGGAGTATATGTGATGCCATGAGTAACCATTTTACCGTTAGAAAAAGGCAGGTCATAAAAGAATTAAAGGCCCTTTATCTCCCCGTGAAAGACAAGATAAGATCGAGATTAAATGAGTTTAAGCGAATCTGGAAAAGGGGGAATGAAAAGGACATTTTTGCGGAACTGGTTTTTTGTATTTTGACTCCGCAGTCCAAGGCAAGGTCCTGCGATAAGGCTGTAGATCATCTAATAGAAAGAGACTTATTGTTCGGTGGGAATAAAGGCCAGATTGCCAGGGAACTTAAGGGGAATGTTAGATTTCACAAGACGAAGGCGAAACATATCATCGAGGCAAGAAAAAAATTCATGAAAGAGGGGAGACTATCCATTAAACATGTGATTGCTCGGCTCAATGATCCCAAGAAGGCGAGGGATTGGCTAGTGCAGAATGTGAAGGGTATAGGTTACAAAGAGGCCGGTCATTTTCTCAGGAATATAGGTAGAGGAGAGGACCTTGCGATACTTGATAGACATATTTTGAAGAACTTAAAGTCTCTTGAAGTGATCAATGAAATACCCACTTCTCTATCAAAAAAGAGATATTTCGAGATAGAAAAAAGAATGAAGGAATTTGCAGAAAATGTTAAAATACCCATGAGCTATCTCGATTTATTGTTGTGGTATAAGGAAACAAAAGAGATATTTAAATAAGGCGGGTATGAAAATGGAGACGAAGCTCGTGAAGGTTGACATACCTCCCGATTCGAATGTGATCATCGGCCAGACGCATTTCATAAAGACCGCAGAGGACATTTACGAGGCCATGGTGAACTCCGCACCGAACATAAAGTTTGGCATCGCTTTTTGCGAGGCTTCCCAGGAATGCCTGGTGAGGGTTGAAGGGAATGACGAAGAACTGAAATCTTTGGCGGCAAAAAACGCTCTGAACATCGGTGCCGGGCATACATTCGTGATACTGATGAGGGAAGGGTATCCTGTAAACGTTTTGGGAGCCATAAAAAATGTTCCGGAAGTATGTTCTATATTCTGTGCCACAGCCAACGAGGTTGATGTGGTTGTGGCTGAGAACGAGAGGGGCAGAGGCATCATAGGTGTCATCGACGGTGAGAAACCTAGAGGCATAGAGAGCGAAGAGAATCGCAAAAAGAGGATGGAGTTTCTGAGAAAAATAGGCTACAAACTGTAGAGGAATTGAAGGCGAGTGGTGTCATGGGAATACTATCTGACAAGGATATCAAAGATCACATTAAAGAGGGAAAACTCTACATCGAACCTTTTCTGGAGGACAACCTCACTCCAAACGGCTACGATTTGACTGTGGAGGAGATTTTTATCCCGGAGTTGAATGAGAAGGTGAAAGAGGGTGTGGCAAAGGTCTCATGTATGCGCGGTTTCTTTGTCAGTACAAAAGAGTACATAAAGCTAGGAGGCGAGATCACAGCACAGCTTTGGATAAGGACCACTTTCGCAAGAAAAGGGATTCTGAGCTCGTTCGGAAAGGTGGATGCAGGTTTTGAAGGCAACTTAACACTATCGGCTTTCAACGCGTCCGACAGTGAAGTCACCATCAAGGTGGGAGACACGTTTGCACAGATAGTCTTTGAGAGAATGGAAAGCACGCCAGAGAAGCTGTATGAAAAGAGATCTGGAACCTACATGGGCCAAAAAGGCGTGACCATGGGCAAAAGAGAGGAAGGGAATCAAGGAGGTAAATAACCCAGGTACCAGAGTATGGCGCCTGCAGCTATCACAAGTGCTATCCCCAGTAAGATCAACCACTTAATTAGTTTGATAATAGCTATTATGAAAAGAATGACAAAGATAATAAGGACGGAAATACAGACCAAGGCCCATGTTGGCAGCATTGAGTTTACATGAATATTGAAGTACTTAATATTTGCCAATGCAAAGGTTGGACTTTTTACCGCTGTTTTTCCATTTGATTTGTAATGTATCCGATCCATTTGCCGAGTCTGTCACATTTTTCGTTTATCCCAAGCTCGTCCCATGCTCTTACCGTTGTGGTATCGCTCTTCTGATCCACATATTTCATGCTCTCGTGTAAGGCCTCTTTCGGTGCACCTCCTTCGCTCATGATTTCCACGGTTTTCCCTTCGTCGGGGGGAGGTGTCATCATTCTCTTCTTCCAGTGCATTTTTTCACCTCTTTGTGTCCTAAACAAACGATATTATTTAGCCTTTTTCATGCATCGCGGAAAAAATCCGATAAAATCGAGGGATATTTTCAAAATCGGTACGTTGTAAGATAATACCCCCAGACCCAAACGCTTTGATAGGTGCTCAGAATTGACCCTCTTTAGGTCCCTCCCCCGAATTGATAGCAAAACTGTCGATCATGACCTTCAACTCCATGATATTATCCTCTATACGTGCAAGCCTGCAATTCGTGCAGTTGCAATCCTTCCAAATATCATCAGAGTTCCCTGTCATCAAAATTCAAACTCATTCTTTTTATTTAAAACATTGAGTAACCACAATCAA
>JAZGAR010000263.1:0-18201 GCA_036475875.1 Thermoplasmata archaeon | reverse complement strand
ATCAAAAAGTGAGACAAAGGACCATAAAGAGTAATATGGATAGGAGAAAGGTAAATGATTGATCATGACGTGGATGTTGTGGTTGTTGGTTGCGGTCCTGCAGGTACTATCACCGCAAAATATGCCGCAAAATCCGGTGCAAACGTCCTTTTAATCGAAAAGCGGCAGGAGATAGGCTCCCCAGTTCGATGCGGGGAAGGCATCGCTGGAAGATGGTTGGGGGATGTGGGTATCAAGGAAAGTGATAAGTGGTTGGTACACAGGGTTAAAGGTGCAAAAATCGTTTCCCCTGACGGTTCGACCCTTTATATCGATGAAAAAATAGCAGGTAAAGATGTGGGCATGGTAATAGAGCGGGACATTTTTGATAAGGAACTTGCAAGGGATGCGGTTAAGGCAGGGGCAAACGTCATGGTAAAAACCTCGGCAGTAGGCCTTCTATTTGACGATAAAAATGTCGTGGGTGTTAAGGCCAAACATATGGGCGAGGAGTTCGCAATCAACGCCAAAATAGTCGTGGGTGCGGACGGATTCGAATCCCAGGTGGGAAGATGGGCGGGTATAGACACGAACTTGAAACCAAAAGATATCTCCACATGCCTGCAATACCGTATGATCGATATTCAGCCGGATCCAACTTACTGCGAGTTCATTTTGGAAGATATCTCGAAAGGGGGTTATATTTGGATATTCCCAAAGAGCGAGGATGAAGCCAACGTCGGCGTAGGTATTCAACTGAACAAAGTTAAGGCTAAAGGGGATGTGAAAGCGTATTTGGATGATTTCATAAAAAGGCACCCTGAATACTCGAAGGGCAAAATAATCGAGATCGTAGCAGGTGCTGTTCCTGTCTCGGCACCTATTGATAGAACCGTTGGGGACGGTATACTGCTTGTGGGGGATGCGGCAAGACAGGCAAACCCCATGACCGGCGGAGGGATCGCCAATGGCTGCTTAGCGGGTAAGATTGCAGGGGAGGTTATATGCGAGGCTATTGAGGTTGAGGATTACAGCATAGAATTCCTGGATAGGTACGAAAAAAATTGGCGAAAAAGATTGGAGGATTCGCTCTATTTGAACTGGGCGGCCAGAGAAAAGTTGGTCTCGTTGAGCAATGAGACCATAGACAAGATCGTAAGAACTCTCGCGGAGGTTGAGATCGAACAACTTTCTACCCTCGAAATTATCAGGGTTATCGGTGAGAAACATCCTGAACTTATGGAGGAATTGGGCGATTTGATATAGGTTAATATCGATTTGGTTTGTTTCTGATTCGATTTTTATCAAGGATCTGGACATTCCCAATCAAAAAAATGTGCCATGATGGAAAAAATAGATTTTACAAAAACGCTTAAATATGGTAAAAAAATCTATCTTTTTCATAATCTGGCATAGAAGCATATAAATATAAGAAGTTGCAATATATGTTAGAGTGAGGGGTCGACATTGTCTAAACTGATACGAAACCAAGATGAGATAATCTCTGCGATTCTGAAGATACAATACATCTCGGAGATCACCCAGAGGGAAAACGGAAACTGGATTGATGAAGAACAGGATTACGAAGAAGACCAGGAACCGCTTCCACTGTGAAGCCGTTTCTTTTGTTTCAAGGATATCGTAGCTTCTGTCCATTGTAATTCAACTGCCGTCCCAGACCAGTTTTTCTTTTTTCACAGAAATCGTTATCTATGTCCAAGGATATACATGCCCGCCCTTAGAACCGTTTTTCAGGATGGGGTATAAAGGAAAACTAGGGATTCTCATGAGAGTCTGCGTTCTAGGTAGTTCAAGTGATGGTAATGCCACAGCAATATGGACAAAAAAAACGAAAATATTAATAGATGCTGGTTTCTCTGCCAAAGAACTGGAGAGAAGATTAAAAAGCATTGATGTTAGTCCAACAGAGTTGGATGGCATAGTGCTGTCGCATGAACATTCTGATCATGTTAAGGGCGTGAGCGTATTATCCAGAAGATATGGCATTCCAGTATTTGCAAACCACACCACCTTCGAAACCTTAAGTGGTCTTGATGATATCTGGGAAAAAAGATACTTCGACTCACATAAGGATTTCACTATAGGGGAGTTCGAAATCACCGCTTTGGTGGTGCCACATGATGCCTCAGAGCCAAATGCATTCGTGATTAAGAACAAAGGAAAGAAGGTGACGGTAGCAACTGATATGGGAACTCTGACACCAGCCTTTATCGAGCATGCCTACAACTCCGACCTCATAATAATAGAGAGCAACTATGACAAAAAAATGCTGTTGGAAGGTTTCTATCATCCAATATTGAAGGAAAGGATACTCTCAGATTTCGGGCATTTGTCAAACAAGGTAGCTGCCAAAACCTTAAAGCAGGTCATCGGTGTCTCTACTCGACAGGTTCTTCTGGCTCATCTTTCTCAAAACAACAACACACCTGATCTGGCTGTTTCTGTTGCCAACAAGCATCTACAGGATTTCAAGGGCGTGAGTGTTGGCTTGACATTTCCAAATAAATGCAGCAAAATCGTAAAGATTTGAGGGATTCATTTCAATTCAAGGCCATCTCTCTTGTCCTGTGTCCATCTTGAAAAATCATTACCTTCTTCGTTTATTGCAATTCTATAATCCATCCTCACCTTCTGAAGAGGGCATCTTATGTTTTCCAAGGGTTTAGCATAGCTGTCCAGGCAGTCTCTACCGCAGTCCCTGATGCAGTCCTTACAGTTTTGAATAATCGCATTTCTCAGGGTCAAGAAATCCCTTGCATAGCCCTTTAAGAAGTCACTGCCAGCGCTTGCTTTTTGGTCAGGCGCTTCCTTCTCTATTTTCCTTATTTTTTTGGCCATAGGATCACGCCACCCTTCTCAGCCCTCTTTTTTGATCATTTTGGAGTGCAGAATCACAGGTGGATATTGAAGATAGGAGAATGCCCAAGAACCTCCTTAATGAGATATCCTCCTTGGTCATGGCTGCTCTTCTCCTTTTTCTGCTACATTGTCCGGTATTTTTGGTAGAATCCTTCCTATTTTATCGAGGTTTGCGTATTTTTCCCATCCGAACCGATTTAGCCTCATCTATCGTCTCGGGCTCCGATAGAGTTTATTATTTTGGGAACTATGGCGATTGATAATATGAACTGATCTTCTTTTGCCCTCTGGTCTCAAGAATTTCGGTTTTTGTTTCTGCAACTGTCCTGGAATATTTCTCCCTGCCAACTATGTACCGCTCAACCTGGGATTCTGCCCAGGATTTTATTGCATACTTGAACGCCTCTTCCCTGCTCGACACTCTCCCAATGTCAACAAGAATGTCAATGTCGGAAAGAATATCATCACCTATATCGATAATAATGTTCTCAGTGGAAACGAGTGTGGTTTTTAGTTTGATGTACTCTTCTATACACTCTCTAAGGCACTCGCTTATCGAGTCGATGCCTTCAATGTCCATGATACCTTCAAGCCTTCTCACCAGCTCTTCTGGTACCCTTGCGGAAACCCTTGCTGTCTTTGACACCATAATACCCATCCTAATGGTGTACGTATGTACACCACATGTATTGAAAGGTATATCGGTGACTCTATAAAAGTTTTTCGAGACTATTATTTAATATTTTAATATAAAATTGTTGGACATTTTGTGTACAATCTTAAATTAGCCTTTTATCCATTTAAATCCTGGAAATTCGTGTATTTTCAATTTTTAAAGAACGCTAGGAAGAGGGTTATTAGAAGGGTGAACAATAAGTGAAAAATCTTTTAGATTTTGGCAGATTTTACTGGATTGATGGCAGTTTTAGGGTTTTTAAGGATGATTAGCTTAATATTGGGTTTTTCACAGATGTGCTTAACTCCCAAGTTAGATAATGAGGTTTGTGTATCTATTAGTCCTCTTCAGTTGGTCTTCAATAGTTAAACCAATTTAAGAAGAGGAAGGAAAAATCATGAAGAAAAATGGTATCATGTCTGAATTTAGAATGTGAAAGAAACTATTTATGGTATAAATTCATTATCCCCCAATACCGATCTATTGTATGTGGAAGGTGATAATAGATGAGCAATTGTCCAAGATGCAAGAATCAATTGAGTTATATACAACAGTATGGTCAGTGGTATTGTTATACGTGCCGACAATATTTTCAGCCTGCACAGACCCCACAGCCCGCACAACAATACCAGCAACCAGCACAGCAATATCAACAACCAGTGCAACAACGCCAACAGCCTGCTCAACCTGCTCAACCTGCTCAGCAACAACAACCTCCACCGGGGGCTTACCAAGGGGCTCCAGGTAGCATATGGTTCCAGAACTATTACAGGATAAGAAAGAAGGTATTGACTATTTGGAACAAATACTGGATCGAGGACTACAACAAAAATATTTTGGGCTTCAGTAAGCAGAAGATGTTCAGGCTGAAGGAAGATATAAGAATTTATACCGACGAAAAAATGACCCAGGAATTGTTTCGGATCCAACAACAGCAGATAATGGACATATGGGGTACCTTTGCAATTGTTGACTCTCCAACGAATACAACCCTGGGCTATATCAGAAGGAAGGCAATGATGTCCACTTTTGCGTGGGATGAATGGGATGTCTTGGATGCCAATAAAAGACCGGTTGGGGGAATACATGAATCAGCGGGTCGGGGACTGGCCAGAAAATTCGTTCCTGGAGGCGCGTTGATCCCCGAGAAAATGACCCTTAAATTGAACAATGTGCCTGTTGCGGAGATCAATCAAAAGTTCAAAATAATAGGCGACAGCTGGGAACTGAATTGTCTCGCAGTGCCGCAATGGTTTGATAGGCGTGTATTGCTTGGCGGCCTACTGTTGATGGGTATGATCGAACGCAAGCATAAATAGAGATCCATTGAAACCCCATGATATCTCTTTTCTCGAGCGAAGATCCGTGCCAGCAGCGATAAACTTAAAGAGAGATTATGAAATAAAAATCAATACCCAATGTACAAATAGAAGGGAAGAGGGGTATCATGTTCCGATGAAAGCAATATTTAAATACTTTGTAATGCATATTTGCTAAGTGGTGAATTAATGCTTAGTGAAACGAAAGTGTCAAGCAAGTATCAGACGGTTGTGCCCTCAAAGGTCAGAAAGGATTATGACATAGAGCCAGGAGATATACTTGAATGGGAAGAAGCAGGGGAGGCGATCATTATCAAGGTCCGCAAGAGGATTTCTTTAGATGATATTGTCGGGTTGATCAGTGTGGGTGGCAATGCCGTGAAGTCAAAGAAAAAGATACAACGGGGCCATGCATGATCCTCGTAGATTCCAGTTTTTTTATCGGGCTCGTGGACAAGAAGGACCAATGGCATAAAAAGGCTATCAGGGTTTTGGAAAAGATAAACGAGGAGATGATCGTATCTGATCTCATAATTTCCGAGAGTGTAACTTCGATAGGCAACCGCTCTGGGGGTAAAGCAGGCAAAAAACTCTACGAATTCTTCGTCGACAACTGTCAGATCGTGTATGTCGATGAAGTCCTTCTAAAAGAGGGAATGAACATATTTCTGAAATATGATGGCAAACTTTCGGTAGCAGATTCAGTGTCTGTTGCAATCATGAAAAAGAGGAAAATATCAAGAATCGCCTCCTTTGATTCGGATTTTGACAAAGTGCGTGGAATAAAACGGGTAGGATGATCAAAAGCCGAAAGTCCCATTCTTCAAACCTTGTTTCTATCCTTTACATACCCATTGAGGGAGGATCCTGCCAAGGAATGGGCTCGGTCATATCTACAGCCTGATATAATCCTCTCCTTCCTTTTTGCCTTTTCTCTTCCGCGGAATGACTATCTCCTTCCCGCATTTGGGGCATATCATCTCCCCGTCCTCGGTCTCGTAAAGCTTCGCATACCTCTTATTGTAATCAATCAGGCAATCATTGCAGACCTTTGCACCGCACTCATGCGCAACATCCACAGGATTCTTCTCACATATTGGACATACCGCCTGCTTTACTGTAACCTCTTCTGTCTCGACTGTTGTCTCGTAATCCAAAGGCTCCTCGAAAGGCACTTCACCTTCTGCCATCGGCCTTTCAAAGATGGGCTCTTCTCCAAGTGATCTCACTCTGATCTCAGGGGTATAAACTTCCTGATCTTGGAATGTTTTGAGCACTACATTGACCCTTTTTGCCTCGTAGATGCCCAGGTTCAATTCCTGGATTAAACCCATCAGGTTTCGGTTGTGGGGAGGAAGCTCCAGAGCCCTTTGGAGTATATCCTCCAGTTCAGGCTCCACATCACCTACCTTGATTTCCATCCCATCCACTTTGTTGATGTACGCCAAAAGCCTTTTCGCTTTTGTTATGTCGTAATCAGGAGCTTTCATCACTATGTCGCTCAACCTCAATCCACGCTTCTCGAACGTAGCCGGATCATCTCTCAGTGCTGAAACGATGGCCTTGTTGGAATCCATTTCAAATTTTTCCCTATCTTCGCGACTCATGGCGTTGATATCCACCTCCACCTTTTTCTTTAGATACTCGATTACTGAGTCGAGATAACCGTAGGGGATGTGGCACACCCTGAAAGCCTCTTCCTTGGTTGCTGGTCGGTTGTAATCCTTCTCGAACTTGAGTATCTCTCTGGCATATCTCTCTAAATTGATCTTCCTCATCTCCCTCTCAGCCCTTTCCTTGCCCTCCAAAGCAGGCAAGTATTTTGAATCGCGGGAGAGAGCATGGTCAAAGGATCTCAAAGCCTGTTCATAGTTCTCCATGTTGTTCAATGCTATGCCTTTATTCGTCCATATCTGTTTACTATCAGGATTCAAACCGAGAGCACTATCGAAGCAACCAACCGCCCCCTCTAGATCGCTCAACTTGGACATTGCCATGCCCTTCCTGTGCCATATATTGGCATCTTTGTCGTCTATGGTTAATGCCATGTCGTAGCTGGAGATGGCCTCCTCGTATTCACCTATCCTGTCCAGAAGCATGCCCTTGTTTATCCAATGGGATTTGTTATTTCCGTCCAGATCAATGGCTCTGTCGTAAGAGCCTATGGCGTCTTCAAATCTACCCAGACTCATGTACGCTTCAGCCTTACTAACCCAAGACTTAATATCCTCTGGAAAGACCTCAAGGACTCGGTCGATGCATCTTATCGCACTTTCAAATTCATCCTTCGCCATGAGCGTTTGGGCCTTGCCCTTCAACGCCTCAATGTTGGCTTCGTTGAGCTCCATTGCCTTGTCAAATGCCTCCAAGGCATCGTCGTACTTGTGTGCCTCGTATAGGGCGAGACCTTTGTTCGTGGAGATATTGTCGTCCTTGGGAGCCAATTGCAACGCACTGTCGTAGCATTTGATCGCATCCTCGTATTCTTCCATTCTCGTCAGCAGGTTCCCTTTTTCATTCCATAGTATTTTGTCCTTCTTCTGCAAACCCAGCGCCTCATCGTAGCATCTTCTCGATTCTTCATATAGACCCATCTTGCAAAGGGCCCTCCCTTTCTTTTGTAGTGCTACGACATCCTTCGGATGGTAATCCAAAACGTGGTCGTAGAGCTCCACCGCTTTCTCGTACAACTCCAGGTTTTCCAAAGCCTCACCTTTATCCCTCAACGCATCGATATTCTTCGGCTCCCTATCCAGTATCATATCACAGGTGTAGATCACATCGTCATCTCTACCAAGGACCTTTAAAGCGTCCTTCTTCTGCTCCCAGAGTTTCAGTTTATCAGGCTCAAGATCCAAGGCCTTATCATAGGCTTCGATAGCATCCCTGTGGTTTCCCATCTTTGTCAAGGCAAAGGCTTTGTCCTCCCATGCCCCGGCGTTGTCTGGAGCCAGCTCCAAAATCCTGTCGCATATTGTTTCAGCCCCCTCATAATTCTCCAGCTTTAAAAGCACATCCTTTTTGCTTACCAACGCCTCCATGTTTTCTGAATTGATGTCAAGAACCTTGTTCAATGTCCTCAGCGCCTCGCTTTCTCTGCCCATTTTCACATTCACGAGACTCTTGCCCAGCAATGCCCTCTCATCCCTGGAATTCAAATCCAAGGCCGAATCGTATGTAACCAATGCTTCCTCATAGCGACCCAGCCGATCCAGAGCTACGCCCTTAAAACAAAGGTATCTCGAGTTTGCAGAGTCTATCGAGAGTGCACTTTCATATGAAGTCAAGGCCTCTTCGTACCTCTCCGAGTCCAGCAGAATTTTTCCCTTCTTGTCCCACAACTTGGCATCCTTGTCGTCCATTTTCAAGGCCTTGTTGTACCATCTAACCGCTCCGTCCAAATCCTCCAAAGCCCTCAGGGCATCGCCTTTACTCTCTAAAGCCTCCTTGCTCTTTGGATCGAACTTCAATGCACTGTCATAACTTTTTATAGCCTCTTTGTAAAGTCCCATACGACTCAAGGCAATGCCTTTTTTGTAGATGGTACCCGTATTCTCCGGTTCGAGCTTCAACACCTTGTCGAAGACATCTATCGCCTCGTCGTTCTTTGCCAGATTCATTAGGGAAGCACCTTTATCCTCCAAAGCTTCGAGGTCTTTTGGTTCGAGTTTCAAGATGCCATCACATGTTCTTATGATCTCCTCGTCCTTGCCCAACCGTTTCAAGGCGTCCTTCTTCTTGAAAAGAACATCCAAGTTCTCAGGTTCTATGTGCAACGCCTTTTCATAGGAGGAGACCGCTTTATCCACCTGTTCTAGCTCCTCCAATACCACACCGCGATCGACCCAAGCCCCCACCTCCCTGGGATAGAATTTCACGATGGTATCGCAGGTCTCAAGTACCTTTTCTGGCTCATCCAGCTTCTTGTACGCCTCCTTTTTGTTCGAGAGGGCTCTTAAGTCTTTAGAGTCGAGGGTCAAAGCCTTGTCAAACAGCTCTATGGCCTCATCAAGCTTATCTTGGGCGAGCAGAGCCCAGCCTTTGTCATTCCATGCCCGGGTGTTCTTTGGCTCGATCTCGAGGATCCTCTCGCAGACTGTGATAACTTCATCGAACCTTTCCAGTGCCATCAACGCATCATTCTTGTTGACGAGGATAAAGATGTCATCTGGGTCCAGTTTTAGAGCCTTTTGGAAGGCATCCAAAGCCTTCTTTGCCTTACCCATTTCCAAGAGAACATTACCCTTTTTGATCCATGATTCCTTATCCTTCCTGTCGAGCTTAATGGCACTCTCATAGGCCTTCAATGCTCCTTTTAGATCGCCTTTTTTGTGAAGCATCGATCCCTTTCCCTTCCAAAGAAGCTTGTCCTTGTCATCCAGATCTATCCCCCTCTGGAAGCTTTCCGCCGCCTCACCATATCGCTCGAGCTTGCCGAGAGTCCAAGCCCTGCTTGTCCATACCTCTTTGTCCTTCTTATCGATTTCTGATGCACGATCGAAACAATCCAAGGCTTCCTCGTATTTTTCCTCAGCATCCAAAATCTCGCCTTTTCTGACCCAGATGAATTTATCGTTGGGCGTGAGTTTTAAAATCCTATCGTAAAATTCCAATTCTTTTGGGTGGGTTTCTATTAGGGTAAGGTAGCATTCCTTGGCCTCTTCAGGCATATTCATCTTTTCCAAAACAACACCTTTAGAACTCAAGGCTCTTTTATCTTCGGGTTCTATTTTCAAGGCCGAGTCAAAGGACTTCAGCGCATCCTCGTACTTATCAATGGTTATCAGGATCTCGCCCCGATTCACCCACACGCCCGCGTTCTTTGAATCCAGATTGAGCGCCTTGTCAAATATTCTCAAGGCATCGTTCTGCCTATCCACCATTACCAGGGCCTGGCCCAGGTCGTTGTAAACACCCGAGATGTAGCCTTTGTAGGTGGAGATTTCGCCTGTATGCGATTCCAAATATTCCATGAGTTTAGTGTACTGGACAATGGCCTTGGCATCGTTCTTCTTGATGTGGTATTCGTTACCCTTCGCGAGGAGCTTTCGTGATTTATCGTGAATGTACTTCTCCTTTTTTGTTCCGCTCAAAATCTTCTCCATGATCTTCATGGTTTCGCCCCGTTTTGCGAAGGGAAATGCCTTCAGTAAGCCTTAAAACCTTCGGTTATTTTATTGCCACAGATACTATAAAAAAAGGCATTCGTCAAAATCCTTTACCAATCTCTTTATGTAATAGTCAATATTATGAACCAATCTGTTTATTTGTTTTGAAAATAATCGATTTATCATGAGATATGGGGGAAAAGAAAGAGCGATTGTAATTGCATTTCTAATATTACTTTGTACAATCAATTGGTCAGCCACAGCTCTTACCAATGGCATACCAGACTGGGAACTTACCATCGAAATAGGGTTTGACAAATCCGCCTTCAATCTCAGTCAAAGTGATGAACCAGTTACATTTCACGGTTGGGTTAATTATACTGGGGTATCGGTTATACCATTGACAGTACATCTAGAGCCATATTCCGATCTTGGCGATGTTTTCCTTTCTCAATACGATTTCACATTTCGTTTGCCTGATAGTATTCCATTCGATGGATTGAATCCCATTGAGCCTGAATGGAACTCCACGATCACACCAGCATTGACGATATCTGGCTATGTGCAACAAGGTGGTCTTCAAACGGATATTCCATCACAATCATGCATTATCCCGGTTTATTATTATGAGGAAGAGGAGGGCATGAATGAGACCGATGAACCAAAAGAACAGGAGTTCGATTTCCTATTGGTAGCTATCCCCAGTTATCTTCTAGTATCCTTAATATTCATCTCACTCGTAAGCTGGAAGACAAGGAAAAGCAGCAAGGGTTCATAAGAAATATTTCTATTTGTCAGACAAAATTATGAATTTCGTCATCTATATACCCCAATTTTAGCTTCCCAAACATAGAATTGAAGCCCCACCATCAAAAACTATATATACAATAACTCACATATAGGTTCTTGACAGACAAAATGTCTGACAAAGATGTAGCGAAACATGCATCGCAGACATTCATAGTCCAACAGGATGGGATGCAAATGGATGTAGTAAAAAAGAGGAAAGTAAGAAGAGCACAGGAATCGATGAACCCGTATCTCCGCGGTGCAACACCTGAGCAGCAAAGATGGTTGAAAAACCACACCATTTATGATCTTGAAGAGATTGCTGATGAGCTGGAGTACCAGGGAGAAAACGTCGAAGGGATAAGACGGGTCATCGACGATTTGACCACTGTGGCGGCGAACTTGGGGATCGTAATCAAAAGACACGAAGAACATGACCTCTTGGAGTTCGTTAGAGCAGAAGAAGTGGAAGTTGAAGCTTAGCATGATAAAACAGGGGATTGGGCTTAACAAAGGCCCTATAACCCTCAAATCTTCCAGGAGGCGTTTAGCTTGACTGAGGATGGCAGAAGAGAGTACTTGATAATCCAGGATCTTTACAAAAAGTATGTGATGCCCTACCAAACCAGGAGGCGAAACAGGCTTTTCTGAGCCTTTGGCTCGCTTTATCTAGGTGATGTAAACCCCAACTTTTATTAGTTGAGATTCTTTTACGTCGATGGTAAAATAATGCTCGCCAGCACTTTGAGACAATGGCTTAAATTGACCAGACTCCAGGCTGGTGCTGCCACAGCCATAACATCTGTCTTCGGGGCCATTCTTTTGATGCCAAGAGATGAGATAGATATAATACATCTAATTATACTGTTTTTGATAGGCCTGCTATTCCATTTCTATGGTTTTGTATTGAATGAATACTCAGACATAGAAGTTGACAGATATTCCAAGGAGCTTTCAAACAAACCCCTGATAAAAGGGACTATCGAAAAAAATCATGCAGTGATTGCCGCTTTGATCGCAATCGCCCTTGCCTTGACCTTAGCGGTTATACGCTTTTGGAGTGTTTATGCCATCTCGGCTCTCCTTGTGGCGATTTTATTGGGTGGGGTTTACGATCTATTTGGAAAAAAATTCTTTGGTGCTGACTTCGTCCTCGGGATGAGCATATTCTTTTTCTGCATATTTGGTGCGCTCACCGTGTCCGCGAATCTCACATATGTGGTCTATCTGGTGGCCTTTCTCTTTTTCATACAGCTCACCTTCCAAACCGGCGTTACTGGAGGAATGAAGGACATTCCCCACGACTTTATAGCTGGGGCTAAAACCTCGCCTGTATATCTGGGTTGTAGGGTTGTTGGAAAGAAATTGATAGTAACCAGGGATTTTAGAATCTATGCCTTCATCCTTAAAATTATACACACCGCAGCCGTGCTCATCCCAATATGGTTCGGTTTAATCGAACACTTTGACCCATTTATTCCACAACTGATCATCCTGCTTCTCCTCGTAATACTGATGTGGGCGACAACCATAAAGGCACTGAGTTTTCCCTTCTTCCACCGAATAAATCTCATGAGGATCCTGGGGGCGCAGGAGATAGTCACCTATCCCATCGTGTCGATTTTGATTATGGGTGTCATTGGAATGTGGAATGCCCTATTTCTCCTGTTTTTCCCTATTGTGTGGCTGGCATGCTTCCTATTTCTTATCTACGGCAAGTTCATGCCTGATGTTTGAAGACATTTTCCATACCCCTGTATTGTACATTACATGTAAACCTTCTTTATCAGATGATAAAAAATATCGATCTTTTACGCTATCTTATGAAACCAAAATCGCCCTTCTATTCAAAGACTCAAAATGATGCCGCGACCTTCTTTGACTTTGCCCAGTAGGGTTTGCTGAACGACTTTACGAATCTACCGGATGCAGAAATTATCAGCAATATCATGATTTCCTTGAATCCTCTCGGCCTCGAAAATAGTCTACGGAAAATGTTACCGTAACTGTAGCTCTCCTCGAAGGCGTAATAACATCCGTCCAAAAGCTCTTCGCCAGTCATGTTCCTGGGTTTGTAGACACAGGTATTCCAGTTGTACTTGGACCAGTCATTTGTTAGAATTCTTTCCTGGGCCTTGAAGGTTTCATATATATCAGTACCTGGAAACGGCGTCAAAGGAAAGTATACCGGCATATCGACATCGGCATCATGAACCCATTCCACCGTGGTTTTAAAAACATCTTTAGTATCGGTGTCCCACCCGAATATGAAAGAGCCGCTCACCTCGATGCCGTAGTCATGGCACTTTTTGACGAGAGCTTTGTAGTCTCTCTTTATATTGAATTGCTTGTTCATACTCTCCAACGTTTCCCTGGATATGCTGTCGAAACCGAATTGCAGCACCATGCAGCCCGCATCTGCCACAGCCTTTATAAGGTCTTCATGGTCAAGAATATCAACGCTGCAGGGGCTCCACCATCTCAAGTTGAAATCCTTGATTCGCTCCATAATATCCCGGGTTTTTTTTGGACTGGCAATCAAGTTGGTATTGGTAAAGTGTGCTATCCTTTTGCTTTTGTCCCAGTTCTCTATTTCTTTCACCAGGTTTTCCAATTTCTTGTACCTGTATTTCCTTCCACTGTACATGGTGGCCCCGCAGAACCTGCAATTGTGTGGGCAGCCCCTCACTATTTCAGCCAACTTCGTGGTGAAGAACCTGTATTTTTTGTATATGGAGAGGTCTGGTATGGGAAAATCCTCGGGTTTTGTAATGGCACCTTGGTAAAAAGGTTGAAGGGAGTTGCTCTCTGCATCATTCAAAACCTTACCCCAGACATACTCAGCCTCGCCGAGCATTACCGCATCGCAGTGCCCCTTCGCCTCCTCTGGAAAAATATAGGGATGTATTCCACCCATGACGCATTTGACTCCAAGGCTCTTGCACAAATCACCTACCCTATAAGCGTCGTTTGCCATGGTGGTGAGAACTGAGATGCCAACGATATCGTAATTTGAAAGTTTTTTCTCGGTAGGCTTCTCAAAACCACCATGCAAAAAATCCACCTGATGCGGTTCTGGAGTGAGAGATGAAAGAACACTTGCCCATAGCGGAGGAACCAGACGATCCCCGCTCTGGACATCATTTGTGGGCTGCAACAAGAGGATTTTCAAAGACATGCTCAACACCGATGTAGTTTTCTTATTTATGCTTTGAGAGGAGATTGATCTTTTTGTTCACTCGCAGTCCTATCATCCCACAAATCAGGCCCTACAGCATTTATGATCTGAACAAAAACCTCCTCTATAGAATCTTTATCTTCCAATCGTGTCAGCACCACTGGCGAATCGTAAAATTTTGCGATCTTAAGCATTAGCTCCACGTTATCCCCCTTTGCCTTTTCCACATAGTTCCCCACAAATACCAGAGGAATATTGTCGATATCTTTTCTTATGGATCTCGCCCAGTTTTTCATTTTTTTAATTGTATAGCCTTTTGTGAGATCGCATACGATAACAGCCGCCTTACTGCCTTTAAAGTACGATGTGTCTTTCGGCCTGCCTTTTGTTAGGGTCCAGGTAAAAAAGGTCATCCTGCACTGTGCCTCTTCACTATCCACGGTTTTCAGCCCTAGGGAAACTCCGAAAGGCTTTAAGGAAATGCAGGCATCGCTCACCTCGCTGATTGTGGATTTGCCTGAGCCAGGTTCTCCGGCCACTATCACCTTCAACCTTACCTCTCTCATCTTCATTCATCCCAGATCCTATCGTCTGCGAAACAGCAGATTACCTGCTATGAAGAACAACACGAAGAGCAATATTGAAGCCATACAATAAACCTCTTGATCCTCAATGAAATATCTCAATGAATATAGGATCACAAACAGAACAGCGGTCATAATTAATGACCTTTTCCAATCTATCCTCATCGCCATACATATGGTAAATAGCTTTGTATGATATTAAAACTACCTCATCGGGCGACAAATACTTTATCGCCGTTTAAATGCGGAGTGCTTTAATCAATAATTTCTTTTATTCAAGCGTATTCAAGCGTATACCGCCTCTTTTAAAATTATGTCGGAAAGTTCGGGTTTCAATGCCTTTACAGTGACCAAATCCACCTCGATACCTAAAATTTCCTCTAGAAATTCCTTTAAGTCAATTATCTCCCATCCAATCGGTTCATTGAGATCGACAAGAATGTCCACATCGCTTGTGTTTGCTTCCTCTTCCCAGACATAAGAACCGAAAATTGCTATCTTCTTTACTTTAAACCTGTCTTCTAATTCCGCCTTGTGGTCTTTTAATGCCGATTTAATGTCGTTTAGGGTCTTCATTACCCACACCGTCTTTAATATTTGTCCAAAATACGGTTTCGCCTTATTATAATTATGCCTCTTTTACTGGATTCGAAAATTCGAACATAAGTTCATTTTTTTGAACAGTGAGATATAATCCCTTTATAAAATTCACGCAGTCGATTGCGTATTTTCGCCAATATTTGCGCAATCCGTTGCGCATTTTCGCAACCTAAATGGGGTAATAATTACGTGAAAATTACCTTATTCATTGGGTTTTTACCCTATTTTAATCAAAAGGATAACTGTTTGTGTCTTTATAACAAAAATGGAAAATAAAGGGGTTTTTTGATCTGACTATAATAGATTCACATCCATATCTTGAAAATTCTATATGGAACTCCAAGTTGTGTAAGTTCGTTTGAAAATTCCTTACCTTTATCGAATGGAAGTATAATAGCACTTTTAGATACTATCTTTCCCCCATATTTTTCCTCAATGCCAGGATACGTGTATATTTTTTCCTTGTCATCGATTATTTTTTTTGAGGTATAACCATGAACCTTTTTTGAGATTTTAACCTGGAGAGTATTTGGTTTGCCGGATAGATCGTAACTCACTATCAAATACGGTTTAAGGGCTAAATGATCAGGTGTAAGAATGACCTTTCCAAACAGTACTTTGCCCTCTCTGAATACATTTTGATAGTAATCCTCATCATAGTCATGAAGATTCGTGAGGACAGTTCTGATTTCTCTATGAGGATGAAACTCTGTAATAATTTTTGAGATGGTTGCGTTAATTTCATCCTTGTGTTCAGAATCGCTTACTAGCATTATATCTATATCCGAACGACTATCATAATCTCCACGGACCATAGATCCAAATAGAACGGCAGTTTCAATAGAAGGTACTTCTTCTTTTATTCGTTTGATAAATTTATCAAGCAATTCTGAATCCTTATGGTCCAACTATCCCACACTCCGATTTGATGCCATCCAAAATTACTCTCACTCTTCTCACTGTTTCTCCATTGCCCTGTGCTCCGTACCATTTCCCCTGCCTGTGAATGTCGAGTTCACGGAAAAGAGCGGCGATTCTTCCGATGTTTTTCTCATCCAAGAATCTTGCAAGACCCTTATGTGTATTTAAATGGGTGCCAAATGATTTTTCACAATAATATGCAATATAGTTCATTGCCGCTCCGTAAACTGTCTCTACAATGATCTCCCATTCTGTATCTGGATCCATTTTATCCTGGATAGAATCCATTCTTTCAGCTTTTTCGAGATGCTTTTCTAATTTCATGTGATTTCCTTCGTTAAGTACTTAAACGATTTTTGAATATTTAATGTTTTCGGTTAAGTGCTTACTAACTTTTTCGGTAAGTAGTTATTAAGATTACATTATATTCGGTATTTTCTATAAGTGCTTAATGAAGATAATCTCAAAATATAGGCATGAACTGAAAATACGCATTCACGTCAAAATAAGCGCATGATATGTTTGAAATTCCAGTTCGTTTTTTCAGGCCTTTTGCATATAGCGATAGTTGGTTTTCCATTTTTTGCCTTACAGAAATATCATGTGCTTTTCCGATTTAATGTTCGATATATCCATTTTAATTGCCCTACTAACGTGATGGAAAGACGAATTCAAGACCGTGCCTTCTCCCTCGCATCCCGCATCCAGACGACCCTCTGGGGGAACGGAATCTCAACCTTTTCCTCTTTGAACTTCCTGTCGATTGCTTTGTGAATCTCAGTCGTTACGTCGAACCTGTTCTCTACGTCGTCTATCCATACGACGAGTTCGAAGTTCAAGCTCGAATCCCCGAATTGGGTGAAGCGCACTGACGGTTTGTATTTCTCTGGTTTCTTCAGAACGTTAGGATTCTTGTCTGCAATATCGAAAAGAATCTTGATTACCTTTTCAGGGTCTGTCCCGTAAGCCACCCCCACAGGCATAGTTATCCGAAACTGTGTATCAGGCTCCGTATAATTCACTATCTTATCGTTGGCCAACCTGTTGTTTGGCAGTATTATCATGGTGTGCTCGAAGGTGTTGTACACCCGGGTGCTTCTCATCCCTATATTTTCGATCCTGCAGACCTCACCCGATTCCAGCAGAATCAGATCGCCCACCTTGAAGGGCCTGTCCGTGAGCAGATATATGCCGCTGAAGAAGTTCGAGAGCGTGCTCCTGGAGCGCAAATGCAATAACCATGCTGATGACGATGCTGCCCACGGCGAGCATGGTGAGGTCTATGCCCACGTAGCCCAAAAGGATGGCAATACCCAGAAAAATGATGATTATCCCGCCCACTTTGTCCGCCACCGGTATCAAAACGTCATCAATGTCGGTCTTGGTCTTTTCTGCGTATATTTTGCCGTAGTAGATCACGACATTCTTGAAAAGTTTGTAGACCAGGAAAAGCGCGATCAACACCAATGCGATAAAGTACATCTTATCCACAAGCGGATAAATCCACGAGGGCAGTTCCGCCTCCAAGGCCCGCAGGGACGTGACGAAGGCATAGAGGACCAAAAGCACGAGTATTGGAACCCGGATTATACCAAAAACGATGTCGTCAAGCTCGGTTTTTGTCTTTTTGGTCAGGCGCTTCAGTACCATCTCAATGATGAAATAGATCCCGACGATTATCCCGATCCAGAGGATGATATCGAGTATGAAAACGCCGTAGTTGTTGTCCAAGGGCGGAGGAAGCGGATTGTCGAAGATGTCTAGAACCTTAGCCACGTGCATAACCTCCTTCACACGTGCCCGCCGTGATCATTCCCAAGAGGACAGCAACGAGTATCAGAGAAAAAGTGCCGAGCGCTCCACACTTACGATTCATCCTGTTTTCACCTTGAATCACATATCGTCGTACACTAATATATTTTTCCAATCTTGTTTCCTTCACTTTCATGTAAACTTAACGACATCTGGCTTATGCAATTGGAGTTATTTTTACATGAACACTAAACGTTCCACCCCCTGAAGGGGGTGGGGTTCTTAATTGAAGTCTGTTAGCTTGGGTTGGATGATTGTTGTATATTTCTTTGTTTTCAACCTGGGACGTGCCCAGTGTTTCCTCTGTTGTCTTGTGATATAATATTCTATGTTCTCATCGGTCATATGCCCGATC
>JAZGAR010000262.1:0-4039 GCA_036475875.1 Thermoplasmata archaeon | reverse complement strand
AATGGTTTTCCAAGTTTCACCAGCTCCTTCCTCAGTTTTTGGAAATCTTCTCTTTCCCCTGCAGCTCCTTCTATTCTCTTGATACGCTCCTCTGCGACCTCTTCCGATTCAACGGGTGCAATCGACTTGAGTACTTTCATAGCCCGTTCTCTCTCTTGTACGTCCTCTGGGTTTTCAGGTGCTGGAGTTTCGTTAGGTTTTTTCATGCCCAGCAATTTCGACAAAAATTCCTTATCATGATCGTTCAGTTTGATGGGCATGGCACTTTCGTTTTTCCTTTCCGTGAAGGATTTAAGCTTTACGTTACAGATGGGGCAGATACTTGCCTCGGTGTTAATCAAGGTCTCGCAAGAAGGACAATTCTTTGCCTCTAATTCCCCTTTAAACACATTTCCGCAGCTATCGCAAAAGTCTGAGCTGGGCTCGACGGGCATATAACAATTTGAACATGCGCACTTGCCGGTGCTGGCGCGTAGTTTATGTCCCATGCAGGTTCCGCACCTTTTGTTCTTGTTTCTATTATCTTTTTGGTGTCTGTGGGTTTCTTTCTCTGAACCCCAGCAAATTTGATGAATTACCTGAATTTATCGTAACATACTGTATCTGAGAGGTTCTTTCTGCTGCTCCTTTGGGTTTTCATAGCCTCTACTAGTTCCGATATCTCTCCATCTGATAGATTATTATGGTGTAACATCTGATAGATAATTATGGGGTAATATAAATTTTTCTCTAAAAGTCTCACATACCGATAGTAATTACTTGTTATAGAACCAGACTACTCACCTAGGTCGGCTGCGATAGTATTTATATGATTTCAGGAATATCTTATTAAATATGGTCTCTGAGAATTGGTTGAGAGGATTAGGTAACCGGTGGTGGAGATGCTAAGGCTCCTGATCCCTAAACCTAAAAGGATAGAATGCAGCGTTTGTGGCAAGAGCTCAGAAAATATTTCAAAGGCAATTGGTGTATGTGTAAATTGTATAAGAACCAAACCTGAAAAAGCCCTTGCCAGTGCAAAAATCGCGCACAATTACAGCAGAAAGAGGTTTGACCTGCCTTCCTCACCTCCTCGGGCTGAACACGGGGTAAAATGCAAGATCTGCGCAAATGCCTGCGAAATTCCCCTCAATGGAAAAGGTTTCTGCGGGCTTAGAACGAACCAAAAAGGGAAGTTAAGGCATTTGGCCGGCACACCTTCTAGGGGAATTTTGGAGTGGTATTCCGATCCCTTGCCCACCAACTGCGTGGCAGATTGGGTTTGTCCAGGGGGGACAGGATGTGGATACCCAGAATATTCATACCGCAAAGGCAAACCCGAATACGGCTACAACAACCTGGCCGTGTTTTACGGGGCATGCACTTTCGATTGTCTATTCTGCCAGAACTGGCAATATAGGCTGTTGACAAGGGAGCTTTCCCCCTCAATGAATTCTGAGGAACTGGCATCTAAGGTGGATGAAAACACGAGCTGCATATGTTACTTTGGTGGTGATCCCACAGCACAAGTTCCGCACGCCATAAAAGCCTCGAAGATAGCCATCGAGAACAACAAGGACAGGATATTGAGGATATGCTGGGAATCAAACGGCACGATGATGCCCTCTTACCTGAAAACCATCGCAGAAATATCCATCAATAGTGGAGGATGCATCAAGATAGACCTGAAGGCATGGGACGAGTCCTTGAGCCATGCATTATGCGGCACCTCAAATAGGCAAACCCTGAAGAATATCGAATTTTTGGTCCATTACGGCAAGCAAAGGAATGAACCTCCTTTCCTCGTGATTAGCACTCTCCTCGTGCCCGGCTATGTGGATGCGGTGGAGGTGGAGAATATTGCCAAATTTCTCGCTTCCCTCGATCCAGGAATACCTTATTCGCTACTTGCATTTCATCCGCATTTTGAGATGGACGACATGCCCATCACATCTTTGAAAGACGCGACAGAATGCATGAAAACGGCAAAGAAGGCGGGATTGGAGAACGTTAGGATAGGGAATGTTCATCTGTTGGATTAACAATGGAGCTGATGAGAGATTGATTTATTGTCCATAATCGTTTTTACCAGCCCCCCATCCACCATCAATACCCACCTGCCATCCCCCCCTCTTCTTCCTAATTTTTTACCTATTTTAAATTGAACTTATAGGTAACAACTTCATAGTTATCCCGTAATCGGTATCATATTCCCACATTTTCCGCACTTTTTGTCCTTTCCAATACCATATTTTAAGACCCTGTGCCCGTTCCTTTTTATCACCGTTTCTCCACAATTCGGACAGTAGGTATTTTCATATCTATGTCCTAAAACATTACCCAAATAAGGGTATTGAACACCCCGCTCCTTCGCGGTCTCGTAGGCCTTTTCCAATATCCCGATTTTTGTGGCAGGGTTATGAAATTTATATGCTGGATGATATCTTGTAAAATGCAGGGGCACTTCCTCACCCAAATATTTCAGGTGATTGTTTATCAAATAATCTGTGCATTCTTCGTCATCATTCACCCCAGTTATCACAAGGTTCACTATCTCCACATGCAGTCCCATCTTCTTCGCGTATTTGGCGTTCCTCCATACCTTTTCTACATCCACGTCTTTACAATAATTCTGATAAACCTCCTTGTCTCCCTTCATATCGATTTTTAGACCGTCTAAACCGGCATTTTTGAGCATTTCCAAGGCTTCCTTGGTTTGATATCCATTTGAGACAAAGCAGTTGTAGAGGCCTTTTTTCTTGGCAAGAGGAAAAACCTCAATGCCATACTCGAAAAGCAAGGTAGGCTCCTGAAAACTTACGCAAAGTCCTTTATCTCCTTCTCTCTTTGCCATACCCACCATTTTTTGAGGTGGGACGTAATTTCCCTCATTTGGTTCAGGCTCCTGCCTGGACAGATGAAAATTCTGGCACCAGGGGCAGCGGAAGTTGCAGGAGAATGTGGAAAATGTCAATGCTGAGGAGCCGGGATGATAGTGGAAAAAGGGCTTTATTTCGATAGGTCTGCTTTCCAGCGCGCTTATATCGCCAAATGTGAGGGTATACAGCTTTCCAGAGAAGTTTGCCTTGGTCTTACAGAAGCCTCTAAGACCTGGCCTGATTTCGCATCTTCGCTCACAGACCCCGCATTTAACCCTCTCGTTTGCCAGTTTTTCGGATAATGGAGAGGGTTTTACGGTTTCGTATTGCAGGGCGAAATCTGTTAGATGCGTGATGGTTATTGCCTCCTCTTGGAACTATTGTTTGAACCTTAACTGTTTTTGAAATGCATAAATTTAACTCAAAAATGTGAAATGATCGGAAAATTACCCCCAAGAAAAAACAAAATTTTAATAACTGCACGGTTATATAGTACTTTAACCTGGAGAATTGAATTATGAGTTTATCAAAAAATATGGTATTGCTGTTGACGATCCTGCTGATATCCCATACCTTCATCCCCGGGACGGCCTCGCTTATGAGGGATGACGGGGCGAAAATAGAGGAAGTAGAACTAAAGTGGTGGGAGAACTGGCAGGGAGATAAAAACCAAAACAAAATCGAGGATATTATCGAGGATAAGGCCGGGGAGGAGAGAATCGGGATTTTCATAGACTACGATCGCCCGCCGGGTGAGGAGGATGTAAATAGACTTTCAAAGTTCGATTTCGTTATTAAATATGTCTACAAGTACATCGATGTTATCTGCGCCAGAAATGTAGCAGTTTCAGATGTTAAGGCTATATCCCATTTACCGCATGTGGTCATGGTGAAACTCGAACCAAAGGTCTATGCTCAGCTGGATGTTAGTGCAAGAGCGATCAAGGCCAGGGAATCCGGGGAGTACTCGCCAAATACTGCCGAAGATATGGGCCCGTACACCGGTGAAGGAATTTCCATTGCCATTCTCGATACAGGTGTGGACGACGGTGGCTTCACTCCTAGCCAACGCCATGATTCGTTAGATGATCTTGACGACAATCCTGCAACAAGTGACCAAAAAAGGATAGCAGGCGTAGATTTCACCCAGGAAGAAACGTTTTTAACACCCCGAGACGGAA
>JAZGAR010000261.1:0-17703 GCA_036475875.1 Thermoplasmata archaeon | reverse complement strand
AATACAACATAGTTATCTTTTTTCTTCACAACCTTTGCATCGAACTCCTTGATGTAGTTCCCTTCAATATCCTTCATGTAGAGCACTTCAGTCATATTTCCACCGACCTTCGAATTACATTGGGCTTTAATAAACCTTGCCTAAAATCGTCTGCTTCTACTGCAAGATAAAAAAATCAATTTAAGAATTCTCTAGTGGAGGTGGTTCTTCATCAAGATCGGGAAACAAAGGCAGCTCTTCTTCGGGCGGAGGTGGTGGAGGTAGTTCATCCTTAGACTCTGGCTGAGGCAAAAACCGCTCCTGTTTTTCTATCGTAACCCGTTGTTCCATAGGCTCTACCTCTTCTTTGTCCCTTCCTTCCTCCTTTCCTTCCTCCCTTCTATACCTCAGAATATGCAAAAGAAGAATCAAAATCAAGATGACAACCAGGATTAACAGTATCAAAGATAGCCAATCTATTTCTGGCTCCTCATCGGGTATACCCTCGATTTCAAGCAACATCGTTTGATAATCGCTTTTACCTTGGCTATCTGTAACAGTGAAGTTTATGATATGCACGCCCTCATCTTCCTTGTTCGGGATGAAGGACACTGTACCTATTATCGGGTCGATCATAAACAACCCAGAATCATCAGAGAATGTAAGCAGAGCATCGTCTAAATCACTTGCGAAAACGGTGTAGGTGAACCTCTGTCCAACCTTTGCATGTTGATCAGGTATAATGCTCAGAACAGGCGCGTCATTGGTATTGAGAATAGTTAAAGTGAACGTCTCCGAATCCCTCTCCCTTTCCACATCTTGGACGGTTATGGTAACAAGATGTATTCCCACCTGGTCATTAGCTGGTATAAATGATACAACACCCGTGTTTGGATCGATATCGAAGAGGTCTGTATCATCCGAGAACGTTAAAACATCATCAACATCGATATCGCTGGCAATAACTGTCAGGCTGTATTGTTGATCTTCCACCGCAACCTGAGGACCGATTTTCTCAAGAGTTGGCGGATCGTTCTCGTTTACGATGTTTATCAAAAGAATAATCGTGGTTGTGGCACCATCATCATCGCTCACGGTGATGGTGACGTCTTTCAGGCCGACATCATCGTTCGTCGGGATGAACTCGATTACACCGCTCACAGACTCGATGTTGAAAAGTCCTGTATTATCGGTGAATGTGAGTGGATCGCCTTCGGTATCTTTGGCATCGATCTTAAAGGTGAAAAGCTGGTCTTCTCTTGCTGCTAATTGACCATTTATCTCTTCGACGGTAGGAGGCTGGTTATAAACAAATGCTATCGCATTATCTTTGTGTACTCCACCGTCATCATCAGTGACGGTCAAGGTAACCGTATAAACACCGTTATCTGCATAAACGTGCGAGGGATTCTGCTGCGTGCTTAAGTCACCGTCTCCAAAGTCCCAAAGATAGAAAAATGTATCATCAGTGCCGGGATCAGTTTGGGTGCCTGAAAAGGTAATCGGGGTGCTTTCATTCCCTTCATATGGCCCTCCCGCGTTGGCCGTTGGAGCGACATTGCTGATGGTTACAGTTGTCCTATCAGAGCTAACGCCGCCATCATCGTCGGTTACCCTGAGATCTATTATGTACACACCATCGTCATCCCATGTCCAAGCAGGATTCTGACCTATGGCATCGTCATAGAGACCATCGTTGTCCAGGTCCCATTCATATGTTAATGCATCAGTACCAGGGTCCGTGACTGTTCCAGTTAAGGCGATCGAGCCACCCTCATTCCCGGAATATGGACCCCCTGCTTCGGCAGAAGGTGCTACATTGTTGATGGTTACGTTCACCATGTCAAAACCGATACCGCCATCATCATCGGTCACCCTGAGATATATCGTACCCGAGAAATCATCAGGCCATGTCCAGCTTGGGTTGAGTCCGGATGCATCGGTGTATGCAAGACCGTCTGAATCATCAAAGTCCCATTCATATGTTAATGTATCAGTACCTGGATCTGACGCAGAACCCGTAAGGGTTATAGGAGAACCTTCTTTCCCTGAGTATGGGCCGCCGGCATCTGCTGTGGGTGCGACATTGTCGATAATTACGTTCACCATGTCAAAACCGATACCGCCATCATCGTCGGTCACCCTGAGATATATCGTACCCGAGAAATCATCAGGCCATGTCCAGCTTGGGTTGAGTCCGGATGCATCGGTGTATGCAAGACCGTCTAAATCATCAAAGTCCCATTCATATGTTAATGTATCAGTACCTGGATCTGTTGCCGAACCTGTGAAGGTCAATGGGATGCCCTCGTTCCCTGAATAAGGACCCCCGGCATCAGCAGTCGGAGGAACGTTGTTCACAGTCACGTTTATTGAATCGGAATCCGAGTAACCATTGTCATCCTCCACCAACAATATCACCGTAAAAATCCCGTTATCCATAAAAACATGGTTCACAGTAATGCCAAAAAGCACTGAACCATCATCAAAGTACCAAGTGTAGATCAAGGTTGACATGTCTGATGATGTGTCATATGAAACGTTACCGTTAAAAAACGCGGTTTCACCCTCGTCAATTGTTTGATCATTTCCCGCCTCCGCGAAAGGTGCGACATTGTTCACAAAAACAGTAAGGGTGTCTATGCCCGTGTTGTTGGCTATATCAGAAACGATGAGGGTCACGATGTACGTTCCGGATTGTGGGTAGCTGTGGGATGGATTCATTCCATAGCCAAAGTTGCCATCAGCAAAGTCCCAGGTCATGTTCAGGATTTCGTTTTCGTCCGAAGAAGCGGAGCCGTTGAAATAGACGATATCATCTTCATCCACCACCTTATCGGCTCCTGCGTCTACGATCGGATCGATGTTATCGACCAAAAACCGCCAGGTTGTGGAGTTCTGATTGCCGAAGACGTCCGTCACTATCAAATAAACCGTGTGATTGCCATCGGATATTGGCAATTGTGGAGTGAGGTTAATTGAATCAACAGATATCGTTGCATTGACTGTTTGGTTCATACCATCAAGGAAAATGAACACTCCAGAAACGTTTATTCCAGAGCCAGAATCGTAATATTGGGCACCTATACTTGGCTGTGAGGAATTAATCCACGAACCGTTGGATGGCCAGGGATTTGATATGGTTGGTTTTTCCTCTTCGAGATAAGCCTTGAAGGGCACGCTTATGGTATCAGATAAATTGGTCAGGCCAACGATTATTATACCCCTATGCTCACCCGCGATGGGTGGAAGGTCATAGGAGGCATTGAAATAGACTTCTTCTCCCTCTAAAACAGGGCCAACGTGAATGTCGGTAATGTTGATGTCATTTCCGTAGACAACCTCGATATAGCAGTCAAAAACTGAAGGACTGGAGGGTACATCCCAACCATGAACAAAAACCCAGTATTTTCCATCTGTGGGAAGGTTTAGAATAATTTCCTCATCGGCATAAGGCGAAGTTGAAGAAGCAACCTGCTCTGTGCTCCAATTTGGAATGCCATTGCCGTTGATATCCCTCAGTAGAAAAAGGTCTATATCTATGATGTACTGGCTTGAGATGTTCACCTTGATGTAATCTGCACCGCTCACATCGAATTCCTTTGACCAGTTCGCAGTTTTTTTATCGCTTGCAACGTTCTGGTAAACGAGTTGATTGGGATATTCCATTGGGGGGTATACGCCGAATGCTTCGGCGGTGATACCTGACAGGTTGAAGCTCGAGAGCAATTCGAACTGCTGCGTTCCTGTTAAATTTGCAACATTTTCGATCAAGCCAACATCCCATGGATAAGGCGTCACGTTTACCGTGCCTATCGTACCTGTAACATTCTCTGAGAAGGACGTGCCTGCATAGAGCACATTATGGAGTATTATCTCGTTCAGGCCAGGCCTCAAGTCGGCTGAGATTATTTCCCTTGGACCATTGGTTGTGGTATTGAATCTGAACCTACCACCGAACCAGTATGCGTCATAACTCGCGCCATTTATATCCAGGGTATATGGGCCGAATCTTTCAGGCATTTCATTTGAAAAGGAATCTGACACGCCTCCAAGTAGGAAGACATCTATATCAGTCGGGTAATTGTCCCATTTTACATCAGCCACAATTTTGGTGCCTGGATCGACGCTGAATGAATCCGGTATTTCTGTAAAGTAAAATCTCCAATCACCTCCCTCGTACCTCCACCCCCATCTGAATGCACCAAACACCTGGTCATTTGCGTACAAGTCTGATGATAGTGTATTTCCCCCGAAAGTAAATTGGGAAGAGTTTGAGGCTACATTCACAATCACGGGCATGGCAGTCTCGTTCTCTGTATCGTTCAGAGCTATCATGCCTTCATAGATGCCAATTGGTGTAGATAAAGGAACAGTCAATGAAGCGTTGAAAGTTGCCATGCCTCCAGCCTCAATTGAAAGGTTTGTAGTATTGGTGCTCAGCCAGCTCCAATCCGTTCTATTATAGCACTGTGATTGAATCTGAAAATGCGTGATCTCTGGTGGCGATCCGCCAAGGGGATAGTAATGGAAAATACCTACAAGAATACCATCGTAAACCCTCTGTAAAGGATTTTGCATTCTTGCCTCTTGGGTTGTGGCTTGTGCCCCAGATGATGAGATGCTTGTCAGCTCTGAGGATTCGATCTCAGCGGGTTGTACCACGCCATCGCTGTTCGTATCGTTCCAATAACTTCCGTTTCCATTGCTATCAAGCCAATTATAAATCTTGATTTCAAAAGTGTTATCTGCAAGATAATTATTGTTGGTGTCGAACTCATCCCAAGGCAGGAACGCACTAACCTTTAAAAGGGCGGTATCATTTGGAATATAGGAGATACCATTCAGCGAATCATTCAGCGGGATAATATAGTCAGGAACCGCACTATTTCCGGTATCCTCTCTGGACTTATTTGCCACGATTGCCACTGAATAGGTCTCTGTCCTTGAAAGGACATAATCTGAGATGAACACATCCATGGTATCGTTTTGATTTTTATTCGCAACTGATATGGTTATCTCATCCGTCTCACCCGGATGCAGGATGTGGGCAAAACCATCGTAATCGGTCCCCCTATAATCACCTGCTGTCCAAAATGTTGGAGATAAAAGTAGTCCTGAGGTATCACTGGCAACCATAGTGGCTCTTGTGGCGTTGGAAAATCCGGCTCCTTGGACCAATGGATCGTAATTAAGGTTGTCCGCAGTTGACATCAAAATCTCCCTTGAAAGTTCCGAAGTGGGAAATTCTCCATGGGCCTGATAATAGGCATCGTAAATCAAGGCGATTATTCCTGCCGTTACCGGGGTTGCCAGACTTGTTCCGCTCCATGATTGATATGCACTGTTGCCGTTGTTTTTCTGGTTCAGTGCCTGGTCTCCAAAGGCTGAGACGCCAACAGAAACAACATCCGGGTCCACCTGACCCACCGCATTCGGCCCTCGGTTCGACCAATAAACAACCTCTGTTGTTCGGGCATTGAGTGCCGCACCCACTGTAACCACGCCCATGGATGAACCAGGGGATACCACGGTACCATAGCCGTAACCCCCATTGCCACTAGCTATAGAAAAAGTCACATTTGGAGCGTAGAAAGTGGTAAGATTATCAACGAACCTGGAGGTGAAGTCCCAGCCTCTATCAATGACATCTGAATCGCCAAAACTGCAGCTTACAATCTGGGCCTCATCCCCGGTACCTGGGATACCGTCATAGCCCTCCACTGCGAAATAGTAGGAGTCGATCTCGTTTCCACCCTGATATATATTTCCTATGGCGATGACCTTGGCCTTTGGTGCCGTGCCTTTTACTCTCCCGGAAGCGATAACCCCCTGCCCCGTTACAGCAGAGGCGCATAACGTGCCGTGATTTCTCCCTGCTTCTGTGGGGTCGTTGATCATGAAGACAACGAGGCTGCCGTTCGTGGGTATTGGAAGGGAATAGCCGTTCTCTGCCGCTATGATATCAGAATACGGTACGGGATTTGTTCCATCGGCTATGAAATATACCATTCCACCGGATCTGTCAGGAATGCCGTCTCCAGTAATGTCTTGAGTCGAGACTTCATCTCCTTTTCTACATGGTTTTTCATCCGTGAAGTTGTTATCGTTGTCTAAATCGACGTAAACGGTGTCATAAACACCAGGTATATTTTCATCAACCACAAGAACTCCCACACCATCGCCTGCGGGAAGGCTATGAATGATTCTCAATCTGGTGTCCGGATGTTTACCGATATGGTAAACTCCGCTCTGGCTGGTGATGTTGGTCACGTTATAGCCTGAGATATCGAGGGTTTTGTTCCCATTGCTGTCAGTGTCCGTTGTGCTGGTATCGCTGTACCAATTATCCTTAGAAGGAAAGCCCTGCCCTCCTGAAGAAAGGTAACTGTTCATGGATCTCGAGTCAAAGGCCAGAGGCCAGCCGTAATATGGGGAGGAAGGATTTTCATCCCTCGCTTGAGTCCCGTTCAGATCCGGATGACCAAAATCCACACCCGTATCCATCACGGCAACGTTCACGCCCGAGCCGTTAAAGCCAAGATTCCAGGCCTCGTCTGCCCCGTGATATTTCACAGCGTTCCACATCATGGGTTCGACTTCACCTTTCATATCCTCAGGAAATTGCGGCGGCTTAGGAAGTTCATAGTTCTGGATGCTGATCACGCTTTTAAGCGATGCGATTTTCTGGAGCATGTTGCCTTGTAATTCAAATATCGAAGAATCAAGTCTCAGGTCATTTCCCTTCCCTTGGGAACCAACATATCGGTTTTCAAAGCCTAAGAGCTCTCTTACCTCGTTCATGTCAGTGGATGTGATGATCACATTAACGCTCTCCACCTCCTTTGAAGTTGAGAGGAGATCCGGCTCGATCTTCCAGTAAGGTATTTCCATTACTTCTGGCTTTATCTCGGTGTTTGTTGGGGATAAAGGTGTATTCATCCCAAAAGAATAATGTGGGCTACGAAAAATGCCTTCATCCGTAGGTGGAGCCCCCGAACCACTATCCCCCGGGGGTCCTCCTAGGGTTGGAGAGATTACTGGTGGAAGGGACATCTCATCTCCTACTTTGATATCTGAGGGACTTTCGAATTCTGATATGTTTTTAATCGCTGCCATTTCCAGAGAAGAAAGGAGCATGGTGAACAAAATAATCATGCAAAATAAACATTTAAAAGCGCTGTTTCTCATCAAATGTCCCCCAATTACCGATGCAATGTGATGAATTTTATATGATTCTGGGGTATTTATACCTTTTTACCGGGCAATCCAGCTGTTTCGTTGTAAGGTAGCGATAGAACCTTGAATTCAAGTCATCAAAACCTTGGGCCTATGAGCTGCCATAAAAACAAGAACAGTACAAAAAAAGCGAGGGAGTAGGAGATGGTCCTTACATACCGCTCCCTTTCCTTTTCCGTAAGTCCACTTCTGACCCTGGCGATTATACCGTCCAAGCCGTCCTTGAATAGGTGCCCACCATCCAATGGAACAGCTGGCAGAGCGTTTGTCAAGCCGACCATGAGGTTCAACCAAAAGAGCCAATACAGTATATTGGTCAGAACCCAAAATGTGTCGGTGGGCAGTGCTGACAGCGGGCCGTTGACTTCATATAGGTCTGTCATGGGTGATGAGAAAGGAGATATCCGTTGAAAAGGAAGTACGATGTAGGTTATAAGGTTGTAAATCGCATCATCTGAAGATTTCGCGCTGGAAAAAGGGTGAGAGAGCCTATTTGTTAAAACCCCTGGGTTCCCCCCAGGTATTAAGCCAAGATAGCTGTGGCTCACGCCCAGGAATCCAATGTCTTTGAATTCATCTTTGTTCAAGGAAGGATAGTTTTTCTCGTAATACTCGTATTTGTCCTCCAAGGTGGCTGTTGTGTTGAACAAAATGTAAGAAGCGAGAGTTTCGTTGTATTCATAAACAGTGATGTTCACAGTCTGGCCCGGCTTTGTCAATTTCATAGTCTCTCTAAAATCCATATCGTTCCGAATCTCGGTGCCGTTGACCTCTCCTAAGATCATTCCCTCCTCTATATTAGCCTTATCTGCAGGATAATTCTCGGAAACATGTATGATAACAACCCCAGAGGTAACATTAACACTGGTAAGAGTTCCTTTATAAAAGTAGGTCACGGTTATGTTCTGAAGGGGTTTTGGGGCGGGCACGCTTTCAAAATCTTCCTGATTCGTTATCTGTGTGGTGTTTATCTCCACAATTTCCATCCACCACTTGCTCAAGCCTGCTTCGTGTGCAGGGCTATCCTGCAAAGCCCCCCCTATGAAAATCCCCTCGTGCACCGGCGAAACCGAAGCCACAAAAACCCACGAGAAGAGGAGGGCGCATATCAGGGCAAAGATGATGTTCGTTGCCGGTCCGACACCGAATATCCTCATCCTCTTTTTCTTGGTGGTGGCTTTAAGTTCGTCTTCATCAGGTTCCACGAAGGCTCCAATAGGCACGACACATGCTATTATGCCCAGAGATTTTACCTTCAACCCAGCCACTCTCGTTAAAATACCGTGTGAAAATTCGTGTATGACTACTGCCCCAACTAAACCTATAATGCCATACCAAATCGGTATGATGGGGTTCACACCTGGTATGCCGATCAAAAGCTGGGGTGAGGGTGCTCTGTCTTTTGGTATCGATGGAACCAGAGTTGCGGCCCAGATAAGAAAGAACATCATCAATATCATGGTGATAAAACAAATTCCGATGGCCACGCTCCCGTATCCTCGCCAAAATCTCTTTGCAGATGCCAACTTTTCTATTAGGTTCTTACCTTTCTGCGTGCGCCACATGAGAAGAGGTCCCCAAAGAGAAACCCTCTCCTGCTTGAAAGCACCTTTCAATTTAAGAACAACCAGAAATAGGATATAGATGATGATCGCTATTAAGGTATAAATATACCCCATATCCATTTTTTTCACCGAATAATGCGGTAATAATGCTTTTGGTTTATTAAGATAGTGGTATGGTTGGCTATTAGAAACTTCAGATGACACGAAGGAAATCATCAGGGTCTTACCCAATAATATTAAATAGTACACTTCTATTTAGCAATAACGAGTTTTCGAAAGAGAACTTCATAAAAAATAGGTAGATAAAAATGTATAGAGAAAGAAGAGGAGGAGGCGGTGGATACGACCGTGCTCCCAGAGAAATGCATACGGTAACATGTGCTGATTGTGGACAAGAAGCCCAGGTTCCGTTTAAACCGGATGGCACCAGACCTGTTTACTGCCAGGATTGTTATAGGAAGCGCAGGCCGCCACGAAGGTTCTAAAAAAGAATGAATGAGAATTCTTTAGGGCTCAATCATTCTTTCTTATTTTTTGTTTGGGACTATTATGACTCCCACTCTAGGACAGCCCAAGGGACCTCATCGAGGAATTTTATCCATCATCTCAAATATCGAATCGAAAGTATAAAAATTCCCAATCACCATTCCCCCCCGGTGTTTGAATGATCGTTGTTTCAGGTTCTGCTTCAAAGTCTCTTTCAAAAACCCTTGCCGATGAGCTCGGCGTGAAACTCGCGAATGTGGAATTTCGGCGTTTTCCAGACGATGAATGTTATGTTAGGATCCACGATAACCTGGATGGTGAGGAGGTTGTAGTGGTTCAAACCTCCTACCCGGATGAGAAGATAATAGAGCTGTTTCTACTTCAGGATGCAGTAAGAGAGTTCGAAGTTAAAAAGCTCACAACTGTGGTCCCGTACTATGGCTACGCAAGGCAGGACAAGAAATTCAACGAGGGCGAGCCAATCAGCGCAAAGACCCTGGCCAAGCTCATCTCGCTCTCCTCCGATTCCATAATCACCGTGGACATTCACGAAGAAAACATACTGGATTGGTTCGATATTCCGAGCAAGAACATCTCAGGCATGCCGCAACTCGGCGTCTATCTCAAAAATCTCGAACCTGAGATCATTATAGCACCTGACAAAGGTGCCGAAGATCTGGCAAAAATCGTGGCGGAGGTAGTTGGCTGTAGCTGGGACTATCTCGAGAAAACCCGCATAGACGGGGAAAATGTTGAGATGAAGGCAAAAGGTCTTTCGGTTTCAGGAAAAAAGGTTGCGATAGTTGATGATATCATTGCCACAGGCGGCACGATAGTTAGGGCTACAGAGCATCTGAAGTCACAGGGTGCAAAAGAGGTGTATGCTGCCTGCACTCACGGCCTGTTTGCCAAGAACGCCCTTTCAAGGTTGCAGAAAGTTTGTGATAAAGTGATATCCACGGATACCATAGAGAATGAAACGAGCGTTGTTTCTGTTGCGAAAGAGGTGGCTAAGGCTATCTAAGCCTGATTTTGTCTATAACAGTGCAGACCATCAGACCATCAGGCCTGAGAATATGAGAATCAGGCCTGCGATTATTATCATGCCTAAACGTACGTACTTGTCTAAATCTTTGTTTATCAGTCCGCCTCCGAACAGGGCGAGAACCACTATCAGCATGCCGAAGTTTACAACGATTTTGCCTACTATTACGCCAACATCGCGGATGGAGTCATAGCTCTCTCTATCCCTATTATAATCGTCGCGCTGGTCACCATCCATAAAACCATCGTTGTTATCATCGTACTTCTCATTGAATTCATTTGGTCCTCCGGTAGTTGTAACGGCAGCGATGATGATGGCCCCTAGAAACATAAGGAACAAGCCCATTGAAATCAGCTGGACGAGCTTGTCGGTATTCCGAAATCTTCCGGGGCCTGCCCCAGCGTGGGGATAACTACCGGTTCCAGGTTGTTGAGCTGGGGGTCCTTGGTAAGCTTGGGTGTACTCTTCTGGTGGTGGGGAGTAATCCTCTGGCGGGGGTGTATAATCAGATTTTGTACCTTCTTGCGGTACATTCTCACTTCCTTGGGGGGTTTGACCTTCCATAAAATCACCGTCTAGAGATAGTAGAGGTAGGTTATAAATTTTATCTCGTGAATATCTGCCTGTTTTTTATGTATTGGCAGCCGAATATTCAAAGAAATCGGCTATAATACGAAGAAAGAAAGTTCACATAAGAAAATCACATTATAGACCATTGCCATAATGTATTTCCCCCAAACAATAAATACCCTTAATATCTTTATCTATTCTGCATTTAGGGAGAGAGGTAGTTTCGTGGATTATGTCGATAAACTAAAGGAAATAGTGGAGGAGCAGAATGTCGTTACAGACGAATTAGAGCTGGTTTGCTATTCTAGAGATATGTCCGTTCATGTGGGAAAGCCCGATGTTATCGTATTTCCAGGCTCCACTTCCCAGGTATCAAAGATTTTGGAATTGGCAAATGAGAAGAAGATACCAGTGACTGCCCGTGGCTCTGGAACCAGCGTAACTGGAGCGGTATTGCCTGTAAAAGGCGGTATAGTGCTGGATATGGGGAAGATGAACCGCATAAAAGAAATAAAGCCCGAGGACAGGTACATGGTTGTGGAACCTGGCGTAATTTGCCAGAATTTGAACAAAGCCATAATGCCTGATCATTTCTTCCCACCAGATCCAGGCAGCTCTAGTATATGCACCGTTGGTGGAATGGTATCCACGAACGCCAGCGGTGTAAGAGCAATAAAATACGGCACCACAAAGGATTATGTTTTAGGTCTTGAGGTGGTGCTCGCGGACGGGAAAATAATCAAAACAGGTACAAAGGCTCCGAAGACCTCTTCAGGCTACGATTTGACCCGGCTTTTCGTGAACGCAGAAGGCACACTCGGTGTGATAACCGAGATCACTTTCAGGATAGTTCCAATGCCTGAATATGTGGCTTTCACCGTTGCTTCCTTCGCCACGATGGAGGATGCAGGAAATTCAATATCCGAGATTTTTTCCTCTGGAATACCACTCTCAGCATGTGAAATACTGGATAATATCAGTATCAAAGTTGTAAGTGAATCCATGAACCTGGATTTAGAGGGTATCGAGGGCATGCTCATGATGGAGGTTGACGGTAGCGAGGAAGCCGTGGTTCGTAACATTAACAAAATCTTGGAGATTTGTAGGAACCACAACGGAAAGGATGTAAGGTGGTCGGATGATCCGAACGATAGGGCAGAGACATGGAAGGTCAGATCAGGTCTTGTTTCCGCACTGTCTCGGTTCAAAGAGGGTTTTAGACTGATACCTATAGCAGAGGACTTCGGTATACCAATTTCAAAAATTCCAGAGGCAATAAAAGAGACGCAAAAAATTTCCAGGGAGAATGACATCCTCATTGCATCGTTTGGCCACATCGGCGACGGCAATCTTCATACGACCTTTATATTGGATGTTAGAAACAAGGATGAATGGGGCAAGGTTAAGAAGGTCGCTTGCGAGCTAATAAGCATCCCGATGAAATATGGTGGGACAGTAACAGCCGAACACGGCGTGGGAAGGGCAAGAGCTCCCTTCCTTGTGAAGGAACACGGCTATGCCGTGGAGATTATGAGAAAGATAAAAAGAGCCTTGGACCCGAACAACATATTGAATCCTGGTAAATTGTCCCTCGATGACGAAAAGACGGACATCTTCGACTTCTTTGCATACTCGGACCTTCTGGAAAAGACCGAGAAACTGAGGAGTTTTGGAAAACATGTTGACAATGAGATTCTCGTGTGCGTGAAATGCGGTTTTTGTAGAGGCGGTTGTCCTGTGTTCCAACAGACATCGTTGGAATCCACGAATGCACGAGGCAAGGTTATTCTCGCTTACAATCTTTTGACAGGCAAGATCGAGCCTTCCAAGGAATTGGCTGAAAAGCTTTTTCAATGCACGACCTGTATGAACTGCACCATAGCCTGTCCCTCCCAGATAAAAGTTGCAGATATTGTGGAAAGTATCAGAGCATACCTTGTTGAATGCGGCTTTGCCCATTCGAGCCACAAAAAGATCGCGGAGAACATAAAAAAGTTCCACAACCCGTTTGGCGAGGACTCGAAAGTCAGGGAGGAGTTGAAGGTTGAGGCAGAATCAAAAGGAGGAGGGGAGTAGAATGATCACATACTTCCCTGGGTGCATGGCCACATACCGTGCCAAAGACATCGCAAAGGGCACCATAGAACTGCTAAAGAAAGGAGGAGTTGAGTTCAAACTCCTAGGGGCGGACGAATGGTGCTGCGGCTCTGTTCTGCTGAGAACTGGCAACGTAGAACTCGCTAGGAAAATCGCAGAGCACAACATCCAAGCTTTCAAAAAGGCCGGCACAACCCAGGTTTTAACATCCTGTGCAGGCTGCTATCGCACCCTGAAAAAGGATTACGAGGAGATGTTTGGTAAGCAGGATTTTGAGGTGATCCACATAGTGGATTTCTTGGAAGGGCTAATAGATGAAGGTAAATTGAAGTTTCCTAGGGTGGAGATGAAGGTCACATATCATGACCCATGCCATTTAGGACGGCATTCTGATATTTATGAGGCACCAAGAAGGATCCTGAGCAGCATCCAAGGCCTAGAACTTTTGGAGATGGCTCGTAACAGAAAAGATGCCAGGTGCTGCGGTGCAGGAGGAGGGGTAAGAGCAGCATTTGCGGAATTAGCCGACCAGATGGCGGATGAACGACTGGGGGAGGCTGAGGAAACTGGCGCTGAAGTGCTTACCTCTGCATGCCCGTTCTGCACATTCGCTCTGAGGGATGCCGCAAAAAGGAAAGGGTCGAAGATAAGGGTACTGGATTTGCCTGAGCTTTTGGTGGAAATATTGGAATAACCCCAAAATTCGGCAATCGGAAGGTATTTATCTGGAAAAACCGATTAACATTATTGATGTATAGGAGGATAGCTGCAATCTGGCTTTGTTTCGCGATAATACTTACCACCGTTGTTATTTTCATAGAGATTGCTCTACCTGCGAGGGCAACCACGATATATGTGGACGATGATGGCGGGGCGGATTATACGAGTATCCAGGATGCAATAAACGCAGCAAGTGATGACAACACTGTTTATGTTTATAGTGGGACATATTATGAGAACGTGATGGTGAACAGAAGCATAAGTTTGATAGGTGAGGATAAGAATACAACCATAATAAACGGAGATGGAAATTCTTCAGTTGTTAGTGTAGTAAATAGTGGAGTGAATCTTACAGGATTTACGTGTTCCAATGGCGGTGATTCACCTGAAAGTGATTAGGGCATAAACCTTTTAGACGTTCAAAATTGTCACATATATAACAATATTGTCTCATACAACTTTTATGGTATCCGTTTCTTTTATTCTAGTAGGAATGACATTGTAGGCAATATCATCTCATCAAGCAAAGGTACGGGTATCTCTCTCAATTCTGCCAACGAAAACAACATCACTGGTAATAACGCTACTGATAACCATAGCGGTATTTCTCTAGGTAACTCCAGAGGAAACAAACTCAGAGGTAATCATTTCTTTTCAAACGGCGAATTGGGTATCCAACTTCGTGATTCAAAATGGAACGACATCACTAACAACAGTGTTTGGGATAACTATAACGGTATCCTTCTCATCAATTCTTATAGTAACAATATATCCGATAACATGGTCTTTGCAAATAACGCTAATGGCATAGATTTGGAATCGGATTCAAATGGTAACAATATTACTGACAATACTGTCTTTTCGAACAACGAAAATGGTATCTACCTCTGGAAGTCTATTGGAAATAACTTTTTAGGCAATAACATATCCTTGAATAAGAATAACGGCATGTATTTACGTTATTCTGGTGGTAGTAGCATTATTGGTAATAGGGTCTCATCAAACAGTATTTACGGGATGTATATTTATGAATCTGATGGGAACAACATTTCTGACAATAAAGTCTTAGATAACATTGAGGGAATATACATCTATGGTTCTGCCAATAACTACATTGTTGACAATAACGCCTCGAACAATAAAAATGGTATTTATATTTTTACACGGGATAAGAACTTTGTAGCCGATAATAAATTATTCAGGAACCACCAGAGCGGTATTCAGATCAGATATTCTGAAGGAATTGAAATCACAAACAATGAGATGATAGGAAATGGCATTTATCTATTGGGTAGTTCTATTGAACAGTGGAATACACATGATATCGACATTTTGAACACCGTGAACGGTAAGCCTGTTTATTACTGGAAGAACCAAATAGGGGGGACAGTTCCTCTTGGTGCGGGACAAGTGATTCTAGCAAATAGCACTAGTATCAAAATATATAGCCAGGAATTTACAAATTGTTCCGTAGGTATCGAGTTAGGTTACTCTATGAACAATGACCTTCAAAAAAACAACGCCTCAAACAACTCCTTCGGCTTCTATCTCTATCAATCATTTGAGAACATTATTGCAGGAAACAATGCTTCGCATAACGATTATGGCCTTTATCTCGAATCTTCTGATAATAATGACATCGAAGGCAATATTATTATGTTAAATGGCGAAACTGGCATATATTTAGATTCTTCTAGCGGCAATGTATTATATCACAATAATATCATTGACAATGAAATTCAAGCTTTTGATGATACGGATAATGGTAATCAATGGGACAATGGCTATTTTTTTGGTGGTAACTTTTGGAGCGACTACAATGGTGTAGATGATTATAAGGGTCCCTCTCAGGACCAGCCCGGCAGCGATGGTATAGGCGACACCCATTACCTTATTGATTCAGATTCAGAGGATAATTATCCATTAATTAAATTTTGGGTGCCTGATAATTCCCCCCCAGTTATAGAGCTTATATCTCCCTTAAATAACTCTATCATCAAGTCTGGAATAATTATTAATTTAACTATTTCTGATCGCTATTTGGATATTGTTACATACTCAATAAACGGAGGTGGGGATCAAACACTCATATCCCCTTACGATATCGAAACAAACGAATGGGATGATGGGAATTGTTTGGTTGAGATTAACGCTGTCGACTATTATAGCAACGAAAACACGACCTGGTTCGAATTCAATATCGACTCATTATTTCCATCAATTGAATTAAACTCGCCTACTAATAACTCATATATAACCAGTGACATCGAAATTGACCTTACGATTACAGATGTAAACCTCAATCAAGTGATTTATTCCAAAAACGGTGGCACGGCAACCCCTCTTTCCGAGCCTTACAACATAGACACAAGCGGTTGGATAGATGGAGAGTACACCATAACCGTTTATGCAAACGATTCAGCTGGTAATTATAATGAAAAATGGTATGATTTTATAAAGGATTCTGTTAATCCCCAGATTATGTTAAACTTACCTGATAATGACACTTTGCTTTTAGAGCCCTCAACCCTTGATTTTGATATATCCGATGAAAATCTCAAATCTGCTTCCTATTCCATTAACCAAGAAGCGTTTATGATTCTTGAGGAGCCATATGAAATTGATACAACATTTTGGGGAGATGGAGATTACATTGTAACTATTAAAGCCGAGGATGAATGCCGGTAACACAATCGAAAAATGGTATATCTTTAGGATTGACATCTCACAGCCTGAGATACTTTCAATCAATCCATTTGACGGATCCACGGATATTTCTGTGGATGGGGGAATCATCATCCAATTCAGCGAATCCATGAATACAGCTTCAGTCGAATCGGCGATTTCAATCCAGCCTTACATTGAGTATTTATACTCATGGAACAACGACAATAAGACCTTAATTTTAAATTCTTCTGAGCCACTTGATTATGAAACCCTCTATCAAATTTCTATAAGCACCGAGGCAAAAGATTTAGCTGATCGAGGGATTGAGAACAGATATGAGTTAGAATTCACAACAGAGCTAAAGCCCAAAGGAGGGGGAGAAGGAGGCTTTCCATTAATGTATCTTCTTCTAACATTGATATTGGCTATAATAGTGGCAGTAATCATTGTTATGCTAATAATGACTAAAAAGAAAAAAGCCTCTCCAGAAATAATGCTTCCTCAAATTGAATCCCCGCAAATGCTTCAAGTCAGATGCTCTGCCTGCAATAATCTCCTCCAGGTCAATGATATCGGAACAACCATGAATGTCACTTGCCCATTCTGCTCGACTCTTTTAACTGTTCAATCGAGTAAAGCTTCATTACAAATGCCCCTCCCACAGCCTCAACCATCAACAATCCAAATCTCCTGCCCGAAATGCAGTTATGGCTTCACAGTTATGAAAAATTCTGGCCCAATGCAGGTTCAATGCCCAAACTGTGGAGTTAAAGGTAAACTGGGATAGCTGGCTGAGGATAATATTTATCTCAAAATATTCGCAACTCATTTATAGCCTAAAGACAATAGCATTCCTAAATTTGAAAGAAAAAATTCCGCTCAGGGGTGAATAGAACGGAGAGCGTTGATTTGGCTATCAAAGCCTTCAGTAAACAAATGGGTAAACTCTATAGTGAAAAGTTGGTAGAGATAAGACTTTACGGCTCAAGGGCCCGTGGGGAACAATCAAAAGACTCAGATGTTGACCTATTGATTATACTAAAGGACTTTCACGATTTTTGGGAGGAATTCAAGAAAATCAGTGAATATGCATCCACAATATCTCTGGAGTTTGATGTTGTTATATCTGCTATCCCAATTGGTGAATCGGAATGGAAAGCTCGAAATACTCCATTAATTCTCAATGCACGAAGGGAGGGAGTGGCGATAGGATGAACAAAGAGATTAAAGGATTTATCGATAAAGCTAAACGGAGCTTGGAGGCAGCAAAGGAGATGTTTAAGGGTGACTATTTTGAGTTTGCTACATCAAGAGGTTACTATGCAATGTTCTATA
>JAZGAR010000260.1:0-6683 GCA_036475875.1 Thermoplasmata archaeon | reverse complement strand
GTAGGCTCAGCTGAGGATATCAAAGTTGAGGATATAAAAACCAGGGAACCTTTGATGCTTAACGTAGGCACCACCACAACTGTAGGCATGGTCACAAGTGCCAGAGGGAATGAGATCGATGCCGCTCTTAAGATTCCAATATGCGCTGAGACGGGCCAAAGGGTGGCGATTAGCCGGCGCATTAGCGGAAAATGGAGACTGATCGGCCACGGCACCATCAAATGAGATTTATTTTAAGGTTCCTCTATGGTTGTCGGTTGGTATTCTATGAAAGGAAAATCCCCAACACCTGTCATCCTCGATACGAATGCACTTCTTTCGCAATTCGAATTTAAAATCGATTTGATAGATGAACTTACAAGGCTTTTGGGTATCTATGAGATTTTGATTCCATCGTCTGTTCTAGACGAATTGAGAAATATAAAGGATAAGCATTCAAGACTGGCGCTGAGATATGCATCGAGGTTCAAGACTGTTGAGTCCGAAGAAAAAGGCGACGAGTCCATCCTCAGCTTGGCAAAGGAGCAAAAAGCTGTGGTGGTTACCAACGATCGGGAGTTGAGGAGGAGGCTGAAGGAGAATGGTCTAAGAGTCATCTACCTCCGCCAAAAATCGTACCTCGATATTGATATCCCATGAATACATGGTATCTACCAAAAAAATGGTAATAGATAAATACCTCTTTTGGTATTACAAAAATGGATTAAATGGAACAGGCGAAGTTAGTTGAAGTTTTAAAGAGATTGGCAATTTTGGGAGGAATCAGTGGCACGATTTCCCTATCCTCGAGGGAGTTCGGAAGAGAGATGGGGATTTCCCAGCAGTCGGCCTCGAACTGGAGTCTAAGATTGGCTCAGGATGGCTTTATCGAAAGGCAGTTGGGCGCGAGGAAGCAGATGATAAAGCTCTCCGAGAAGGGCGTGGAGATCCTGAAAAAGGAACACGCAGACTATCGATGTATTTTCGAAGCTCCTGGGAGGTTGATGATAAAGGGCGTTGTCTCTTCAGGTTTTGGCGAGGGGAGATACTACATTACACAGAAAGGATACACAAAGCAGTTCATAAAAAAGCTTAACTTCGAGCCCTACGAAGGCACCTTGAACCTGAAGCTCTCCTCAAAGGAGCTGCGAAGCCTCGAGCTTCTCAAAAATTCGGGGGGAATTAAAATCGAAGGTTTCGATAACGAAGGTAGAACCTTTGGTGCCGTGAAAAGTTTCCAAGCTACAATCAACAATGTGGATTGCGCGGTTGTCTTGCCGAAAAGATCGCATTACAAGGATGTTATTGAGGTGATCTCCAAGGTGCATTTGAGAAGGACTCTTTCTCTAAATGAGGGGGATGAGGTTGAGCTTTGCGTGATGCTGTAGTTTAATGAGCTTTGCAAAAATCTCACAGCAACCTCGTCATATCCATAACTTCCACGCTTTGAACCCCGGGGATACCCGATAAGGCATTTTCAATTTCGTTAGGGCCGCCTTCCTTGTCCTCAATTATGACTCTGATCAATAAAGCAGTCAAACCAAAAGCAATAGGTTTCTCCTGCATGCCTTGGATCTTGGCTATATCTTTTGACGCATCTTTGACCTTCTCTTCAAGTTCTCTTAGATCGATATCAGTGCTTTCTGGCATTATCCTGTAAGTTATGGCAACTTCTCCCAAAATCTCATCTCCTCTCCAAGTTTTATCACGGCCCTTGAAAACCGCATTCCTGGCAATAGTACTTCACGCTCTGATCCCTGCATTGCACGCATCTGCCTATCACCGTCTTTCCGCATGAAGGGCAGGGGAAGGATGTCGGACCCTGACCGATAAGCCTCTTTCCACATGAGCTGCATTTTTTGGCCTTCTCCATATGATTCACCGTTTTAATCGTTAAAGCGTGGGTTGAAGTGATAATGGGGTAATCACTTTTTCTCTAAATAAGTTTCGCTACTCAAAAAAGGAGATTGAAACGATGATCGTTAAGTTCCTAAAAATCCTTCAAAATGGTCTCCAGATTCGGTTCTCCCCTCTCTTGAAGCTCATACTTAACCCTGACAATAGGTTTGTTGACGTTCACCACCCTCGCCAGATTTATCGGCGTCCCGGCAACAACAACATCGCATTCGCAGGCATTGATGGTCCGCTCTAACTCCTCAATCTGCTCGTCAGTGTAACCCATCGCAGGTAGTATCTTTTCCAGGTGAGGGTATTTTTCATAGACTTCCTTTATCGAGCCCACGGCATGAATTCTTGGATCGACGATCTCAGCTGCATGAAACTTCTTTACAGCTATCTCTCCCGCTCCGTAAGGCATCTCGCCATGGGTGACGCTGGGGCCGTCCTCCACAACCAATACCCTTTTCCCTTTGATCATCAACGGGTCATCAACGCTTATTGTGGACTCGGCCTCTATAATCACGGCATTTGGATTGATCTTCTCTATGTTGTTTCTCAGAACGTTCACATTCTCCCTGCTTGCGGTTCCGATCTTGTTTATTATCAGAACATCCGCCATCCTGAAGTTCGTCTCGCCCGGATGATACCTTACCTCGTGATTGGGCCTATGGGGATCCAAAACCACGATGTTAAGGTCGGGCTTAAAAAACGAAAAATCGTTGTTACCGCCATCCCAGATGATGATGTTTGCCTCCTTCTCAGCCTCGGCCAAAATCTTCCCGTAGTCCACACCAGCGTAAACCACAGTGCCTTGGGTGATGTGAGGTTCGTATTCCTCCCTTTCCTCGATTGTACAATCGTGCTTGTCCAAATCCTCCAGAATTTCGAAACGCTGCACAGCCTGCTTAACCAGGTCGCCGTAAGGCATCGGGTGGCGAACTACAACAACCTTTCTTCCCTTGGCCCGGAGTATGGTTGCTATCTTTCTAGTTGTCTGGCTCTTTCCGCAGCCTGTTCTTACTGCACAAATCGATATCACAGGCACCTTTGACTCTAGCATCGTGTTTTTCGTGCCCATGAGCCAAAAATCAGCACCGCAGGAAAGAACCAACGAGGCTTTGTGCATTACCTCCATATGGGATAGATCGCTGTAAGCGAGAATTACCTCAGAAACATCATTTTCTCTTATTATTTCAGGTAGTTCCTTCTCGGGAAGAATCGGTATGCCCGCAGGATAGAGCTTTCCTGCCAGTTCCTTCGGGTATCTCCTATCGTCTATATTGGGCAATTGCGCGGCTGTGAAGGCCACAACCTCGTATTCCTCGCTGTCTCTAAAGAAGAGATTGAAATTGTGGAAATCTCGTCCTGCTGCCCCCATGATCACGACTTTGTTTCTTAGCATTGTTTTCCGCTCCATGGAACATTTTTATCCATTGAAATGGTTTTTAAACAGAATAGGTTTTTGTTATATTAAGATTGGTGTCTTATGGGTTTTTGCTAAAGAGGATGGCGGTATCAGCCCTTTCAAAAAAGAATACGTTAAGTTCAAGAGATCTGGAAACTAAGATCCGAGGCCTTTTCAAAACATCTTTGGGCCATTTCATTCTTTTTCAAAGCCTCGTAAATCCTCCCTATATTGAACCAGAACTTGGGGTTCTCAGGGTTTAAGTTTATGGCGTTTTTTGAGCAATCAAGCGCTTCTTCATATTTGCCGAGTCTCCTTAAGGTAACCGCTTTGTTGTTCAGTATATCTCCATTGTCCCTTCTCAATTCTAAGGCTTTATTATAACATCCTAGGGCTTTCTTGAAGCTTCCGAGTTTGAAGTATGTGTTGCCTTTCTGGAATAAAGCTCCAGAGTCATTTGGGTTCAGCTGATAGGCATTAGAAAAGGCTCTGATGGCAGAAGCATACTTTTTCATCTTGAAGAAAGTGTTACCCTTCTGATACCATGCATCTGAATCTTTTGGATCGAGAGCAAGTGTTTTGTTGAAACATTCTATCGCAGCCATAAAGTCTTTTTGCTTGTACAAGGCATTGCCCTTTTCAAACCAAGCATCAGCAAATTCAGGGTCTATATTCAGAACACTATCAAAACAAAATTTTGCATCCTCAGTTCGATCTATATCCAGAAGTGTACACCCTTTCGCAAAAATCGCGTAAATATTATCAGGCTGTAATTCCAGGGCCTTATTAAAATTTACCACCGCTGCGTTCCGCTCGCCCTTTTTCCTTAGAGCAACACCTCTCCCTATCCATCCGTTGACATAATTTGGGCTTATCTGGATGGCCTTCTCAAAGCATTCCAAAGCCGTTTTTACATTCCCATACCTCAATAAAACCGTACCTTTGTTGTTCCATGCCCTCTCATTGCGGGGATTGTCTGCTAGCATTTTATCATAGTATTCGAGGTCCCTTTTTTGCTCCCCTGTAATTCTTGTCAAGCCCAAATCCTTTTCTCGACGAAGTTTGCTTTCCCTTAAAACCATCAATGCACCCATCTTATAGTCCAGCTCATGCTGTGGGTTTTTTATGGCCGCCGCGTCAATGAACTCAACACCCTTTTCATATTTCTGTTCCCTGAGTAGAGCGGTTCCTCTTACGTAGCCTTCTTTACTCATCCTAGCCCTCTCGTCTGGGAAGACTCTCTCATCTTCCATACTGCTGATATCCTCATTGTTTGAAGTCTCTAAACTCAGATTCGCTAGGCTTTGGTTTATGCTAAGCACTCTATTATAGCACTCAACAGCCTCCTCGAACCTGCCGAGATTATCCAGGGCCTCGCCTTTGAGGTTCAGAGCTGTGACATTCTTTCCATCGTTAGTAAGGATTTTGTCGCACAGAAAAAGAACCTCACCGTATTTCTTTGCATCCGAGAGCTGGCTGGCCTCATCAAACCATTTTTTTGGGACTTGTGGATTCGATTCGTCGTTGCGAGAGGATGTTTTCGCCCCTCTTTTTCCGTTTTTTTCGGGATATTGCGGCATCCGATTTCCTCAAAATGGTTGTTGGTTGAAATATTTCCGATTCCTATATTTACCTTTTACCGCGTTAAAATCGATAATTGAGAATTAAGGTCTGGGTCATAATGAGTACATCAAATATTATCATGTGACGATAAAATCATCGGAAAAGTTAAATCTAATATCGTCGATTCGTATACGAGAAGCGGTTATTGAGAAGTCGGCCAAAGAAATCGGAAATAAGAGGTCAATCCATGTTCAAGAATACGATAAGGGGCCTTGACAAGCTCTTTAAAACGGACATAAAGCCCCCTAAGATAATACTGGTGACAGGACCGCCTGGTGCTATGAAGAGCAGCTTTGTCTACGCCTTGATGTCCAGATATGTGGAAAATACGAAGGAATTCGCGTTGTACACAACACTTGAGGAAAGAATGGAAAGTCATCTAGAGAATATGGAGGCTCTTGGGATCCAGCTTTCAATGAACATGCAGGTATCTGATTTGACAGACCTCAGAGACATGGATCAACTCTTGGGCGAAGAGGAGAAAACTGACTACATCGAATTCCTCGAGAGTATGATCATCCACCTAAAGAAGAAGCAAGGCGACAAGTTCACAGTCTTTGCCCTCGATTCCCTAGGCGCACTTTATTCTCTCATGGGGGATGTTGGGAATCTGCGTAAGAAGATGTACTACTTTTTTCAATCGCTAAGGGATAACAATTTGATATCTTTTGTGATGATGGAAAGACCTCTTCATGGTGAAGCCCCGTTTCTAGGTCATGAGGGGTTCTTGGTTGACGGTATCGTAAATTTGGGCATGGAAAGAAGTACTGGCAAGATCGTTCGGTTTCTGCAGATTGAAAAGATGAGAGCTGTTGCTCATAGCATGGAAAAGCATGCTGTAGTTGTGGGAGTTGAAGGAGGCATAGCGGTTCTTGGCCCTGTGCTTAGCGGCTGAAAATAATAGTTCATATTCCAAAAGTTTATTAAAACAGAAATAATATAACGGAAAGGAATTCCCGATTGATGTGCGAATTGGAGTTTATCTAGGTCTTGAAATTCGGAGGTTGCGTCCATGGAAGAAAGTGAATCAATGTGGGACATGATGCAAAAGATGAGCGCAAAGTTCAAGGAGGAGGAAAAGAAGCTCAAAGAGCAGCAAACGGAGCTGGATGAAAAAGTGAAAAAGTTCGAGGAAACTGAGGCATCAATTAAGGAGAGGGAAGCCGCATTGAAAAACAGGGAAACCGAGGTCAATACCAAGCTTGAAACCATAAAAACTAAAGAGGGCCAACTTGCCGCAAAGGAAGAGGCCTTCGTTTCGAGAGAGAGCTCCCTGGCCGAGAAGGAAGAGCGCATCAATGGCGATGAGAAAAGCCTTACCAGTAAACGGGAGGAACTCACAGAGAGAGAATCCGCTCTCGCAAAGCAGGAAGAATCCCTCAAAAACACCCTTGATGAGACGATAAAAGCCAGAGAGGGGCTGATAGAGAGGGAGAAAAAAATAGCAGATCTGGAAAAGGACCTGAGCAAGAAAAAAGAGGATTTAATAACGGTCGAGAAGAAGATGCTGGCAAAGGAACAGGAGCTGATCGAAAGCATAAAAAGCGGTTCAGTTGAGGTGAGCGGTTTTGTGGGCGCTGAAAGCGAACCTGTCAAGGTAGAGGAAGAAAGCGTAGAAGAAACGAATGAGGCTGTAGAGGAGACTGCAGTGGAAGAACCTGCTGTGGAAGAGGCTGAAGAAGAGGCTGAAGAAGAGGCTGAAGAAGAGGCTGGAAAAGAGGTCGAAGAAGAGGCTGAAGAAGAGGCTGAAAAAGAGGATGAAAAAGAGGTCGAAGAA
>JAZGAR010000259.1:0-2029 GCA_036475875.1 Thermoplasmata archaeon | reverse complement strand
CTATCTGGCAGAGATATTCCACAGGGGCTTCCGGATTACCATTTTCCACCCATGCCCAGGCCGGGCATTGACCACATAGGGAGATCAACTCGCACCGACCACACGCATAACCGCTCGTAGGTTTCTTGGCTAAGAACTCGGGAATGAATTCGTACCATCCCTCTTGAAAAGAACCACGACGCAAGTCATAACCCTGAAATCGAGTCATTTGGCACACGCTCACTTGCCCATAGGGATCGATATGGAAGGTGGAAACGCCTGCACCACAGACGAAAAGATTATCAGATTGGAAAGGCCCTATAAACTTTTCACAGAACTCTCGATATTCTTTCACTCTTTTTTCATCCGCTAAATCTAACTTTATGACCTCTTCGGGGGATAACCTAAAATTGCATGGCGTCTTATTGCCGTCCAGCCTGGGGTTGAGTAGAGGATCATAACGGAACTTTACGCCTAATTTCTCGGCATATTCTTTCATTTGAGAAACTTCATCATGGTTTAGGGTCATCAGCATGGTCTTCAACCCCAAGGGAATTTCGCGCTCCAAGAGCAAGTCAATGCCCTTTTTGCAGCGCTCATAGGAGCCAGAAATTTTGGTTACCCTTTCGTAGGTCTCTTTGGTGGCACCATACAGGGTGATCTCCACAGAGTGAGGGGGCCACTCAGCCAAATAATCGGCAATCTCTGGGGTCATGAGCGTCCCATTCGTAAACAGCGTGGTGATGAACCCTTTTTTCTTCGCATACGTGTATATTTCCAGGAAGTCTTTCCGCAGCAAAGGTTCCCCTCCCGTGATCAGAAGCCAAAGACATCCGGCCTCTGCAATCTGGTCAAAGACGTGAAGTACCTCTTCGGTCTTTAGCTCCTTTTTAACAGCATCTTGATCATTCGCGGGCAAGTTACAATAGCAATGGGCGCAGCGAAGGTTACAGCGAAAGGTCAATTCAATGGAGCCATTAACTGGAATCCTTTTTGCTTCAACCTGCTTATATAAGCGCTCACCGAATTGGGCGTAGCTGATGTTGGCTATGTGAGGACATTCCATAAGCTCACCCTTCAATAATGGCTCTTATTCCCTCCAGTTGCTGTAGATGCTCTATGAGATCCCTTTCAGCTTCTGTGGGTGTTATCTCAAACTCCTGAACAATCCTCTCTTTTATGTCTCTCACTTTTATTTTCCCGTCAATCAGCTCCCAGATGCGCGCTGCCGTCTCATTGAGGGTATAGATGCTTTCCAGGTCACCCACATCTTGCTTGATGGGAACCAAGATAAACTCATCGCCTATCTTCCTGGATACGATGGAATCGCTCTTTTTATAGACCTTCTCAAGAAAATCCATCTAATGATAGCCCTTTCCCCGTATGTGTTTACTCCAACCCACTCCCATGATCTTTTATGCCATGGTGAGGAGATTACTGACTAGCGAAACCTCAATCAGTCACATCTTCTCCGGGAATAGTATCCGCTCTGTAAAATCACCTACCGTGTTCTTCGCCAAACAGCTGGGGACCTTCTATCCCTAATTGAATTATAGCCTATTGACTCTGCTCACCCAAAAAGGAAAAGCTCAATAATGTCAACGGATTAGATAGAATCATGATGTTAGAGAAAAAGCTTAATTATCCCAAAAGATTATGCCCAAAATCACAATAAACTTTTCGAGTGAATAGGATTTATATTGTAAAATTAACTAGTTAGTCATCAACAAAAGCATTATTAATAATATGTAATATCCAATACCTACAAAGCTAGGTGAGCTAAGTCAATAGGCAATTGAATAATAAGATTCTCTCATCTTCTATATAATTTTAGCAGAAATAGGTTTGCGTGTCAATTACACTAGCGAAGCTTGTGAGCGAAGCTTCGCCTTCCCGGCCCGTATCCCGCCAACGCGGGAGACTGGCAAACCGACGAGTTGATGGAGGCAACATCTCATTGCTTGCAGCGAAGCGATGCTGGATACTGGATTCTAGATGCTTATAGAGGAAAGCTTCTTCCGATATTTATCCAGCATCCAGTGACCAGCAT
>JAZGAR010000258.1:0-2852 GCA_036475875.1 Thermoplasmata archaeon | reverse complement strand
AGTTTTGTCCTCCCGGACAATCAGGTATATTATGAGGAAAAGAATGCCGATCCAGGGTAAAATCACCAGGATAAACCACAAAAGTCCGCTCATACCTCGATTTTTTGCATCCTTGTAGACCAGGATTCCGATAATTACAAAGATAACCCAATATCCGATCATCCAGAACCACATAGAGGAGGATCCCCACCAACCCATATCCATCATTCCATCTCCATCCATGTGATCAACATTATCTGCAATTGCTACCCCGGATATAAGGAGCATTAAACCGAGCATTATCAATAATAAAATTGGTTTTACCCAGATAAATTTCTTTTTTTTATCAACATTTTTCTTAAATTCCACCATTTTTTCATCACTTCAAATTAGGATATAATCCTCCTTATCTATTGGATTGTCGATTTTCGAAAATATAAATTAAAATCAGTAAATTTGACGAACGTAAAGTTTAATTACGGCAAGTTTTATGCATATAGCATGAAGCTCGAACAAGTGGACGTAAAGATTCTGGAGATACTACAAAAGGATGGCAGGGCCTCTTTTCGGGACATTGCAAAGAAGGTAGGTGTGACCACGCCCACCGTAAGTAGCAAAGTGAGCATGTACGAGCAAATGGGCATAATAAAGGGATTTGGTGCCTATTTGGATACCGATGCATTAGGCGAGATCAGCATCATCCTCTCTATAAAATGCAAGCCCTCGGATGTACCGAAGCTCGCAGAGAAATTGAAAGGGCTGGAGGAGGTAAGAGAGGTCTATCTTATGGGTGGATCCTGGGTTAACTTAAAGGTCACACTTACTGATATCATGCATCTGAACCAGTTCATATCAGAGCTTACAACAGTTGAGGAAATTCTGGACTACGATTATAAGACGATTGTGAGCACTATCAAGGAAGATCCGAGGTCGGTCTTATCCGAGGGCATGAACGCTGTTTTGACATGTTTCTACTGCCGAAAACCCATGCACGACAAGCCAGTCAAGTTAAAAATGGACGGCAGGGATCATTTCTTGTGCTGCAACACATGCGCAAAGGAATATAAGAAGAAGTATGAGAAGTTGAAGGAAGGCATGTGAGCTTGCATATCCAAGTAATTGTATTATCGTGGCGGAAGATCTTCTAATTCGAGGTATCGATCATGTTTCCAGAGCACTGCAGAGAGGTGAGCGTCAAAAGGGTCTCATTCCCATTGACGAAAGAGAATATCCAAAACAACCTCCTGAACAAAACAGCCTATAAAAGAACAGAATTCATCGTCCTAAACAGTGGAGATAATTGGGCCGTGGTGAGTATCAGAAAGAGACCTGGGACCGAACTTTTTGGGATTATTGAAAAGGTTGAGATAATTTCTCTGCCAGGCTCGACAAAATATTTGGAGGACAAAAGCATAGACGTCCTAAGCCCCACAAGGATGGCTGAGAAGGCTGAAGAGGTTGGTGCAGAGACCCTGATAGTAAGGGGAAAATTCGAGCACGTGTCATTCATCCACAAAGAGAAACCTGTGCCTATCATTGTCTTCGATGTTACGCCTCCAGAGCCTCCAAAGCTCGTGGAATTGGTGAGATCCGCCCTTTACTCAGGTACCGTTCCCAAACCGGTTGAAATCATACCTCAAATCCTGGATTTATGCGAGTTGGAGAAGAAGGGCAAAAACCAGAATATATTATTCCCGTGCCACGCATCCGGGCTTAAGAGCGATAGAAAGACTTTTTATCTCGATCAAAGGCCAGAATTCTCTCCTGAGGAGGTAAAAAGCGTCTCCCTTATCGGCTGTGACCTCTCGCTTCGGATTTTCAAAACGCTTTATGATATTGAGCCGGAGTTCTTCAATTTCTGCCCGAAAAAAAGGGCCATAGACATGCAGCCTGAACACTTTGTCATAACAAAATGCTGTGAGCTCAAAGAGGGGCATGAGCGCATTGGAAACCTCGTTATCGTGCCCTGGGGCTCCACACAAAGAGAGGTTGCGGACGCGCTCAACGAACTTTTGATGGACAAGGAATAGTAATCGCACTCAGGCGTTACTTTTTTCTCCCCGATAGAATTTCCTTACCTCCACCGCTGATAGTATCAACGCCCCCACTATCACTCCACCGATCCATCCTGAAGGTATACCCGTGAGCACCCTTCTAAGGTTGGTACTCTCATAAGGTGTCAGAAGCTGATAGAAGCCATCTATCGCAACTGGAAGGATCGCAAGGACCACCAATATGAGCGCGAAAAACTCGGGTTTGATTTTTTTTATCACAAGGCTTCTGAGGTTCTTGGGGGGGATATTTAGAATTATTTCACTTATGCTCATACTCGCCTTGGTGAACATCATCGTTATAAAGCCCATATTGGCGAAGATGAAAATAGAGGTCATTCTCGCATCCAGAGGCATCTGATTGTCGTTTATTGAAAAAGAGCGGTACCATTTCTGATGACAGTTCAAATCTCCAAAGTAGTAGACTGCTCTTTGATACGGGGGCAGGGTGTCCCACAGTTGTGCAAAATCCACAACATTTGCACCACCGTCCAAATCCGATACGGTATCGGGAGCAAGGGTCATGGGTGCGAGGAACATGGAAATCGTCCAGAATATCGATAATCCAAATATTACCAGAAAAGGAAGGTTCTTGTTCATGTGCCATCATCACCTCATTCTCTGTCTCTTCTCGATTATTATACTCTCTATCATACTTTTTATTTCCTCTTCGGTGGGCAGCCCTTCCCTTACTTTGACCTTGCCATTGCAGATAATAGCGAACGCAGGGAACTTCTTAATACCGTATTTTATACTTTTCCACCATATCTTAAATGAGTTCATATGTCTTTTGGGTTTTGATCTCTGCCAAATGGACTCGGG
>JAZGAR010000257.1:0-2231 GCA_036475875.1 Thermoplasmata archaeon | reverse complement strand
GTGATTTTTTGAAGTTGTCCACCAATCCTTTTGAGATTTGCTCTTATATTTAGGTCTTCGATCTCCTTAATAACGCCGCTTTCATTCAGAACAGAGATGCATTTTTCAACAATCTTTTCCTTTTTTTCATTCAACTGTTTATCTTTATCGGCTTCGATTGGCGGCGTATTGAAAATCGCCACCCCCCTTTTCCAGTCTATCTCGCCACGATCATTAAAATAGAGGAGATCAAGAATTATCTTACTGCGGACCATAAAATAATAATTTGGTGCGATTTGGAATCCCGATTTGTCTTTTTCAATAAATCCTTCCGTCCTTAATGTCCCTAAAATTTGAGACATCCTAGACTCCACATAATTAAAAACCTTCGTTCCTCTTTTATCTCTGTCAAAATAATTCTCTGAGTATCGCCAATCCAGAATCTCTTTTCTTTTCAAGGGTCTGTTCGCTATGACAAGAAGTTGCAATACCTTGCTATAAGGAGGTCGATATAGGTAATCTTCTTTGTATTCAATTTTTTTCGCCCTGCCCATCAGAATCACCTCGATGTTAATCATACTATTTATATACATTAACTATTTATGTGAATAGGTAAGGTAATATTTATATGTTTGGTCTCGTATTTGATATTGGCTACAAGCCAAGAATAAGGAGATGTGAAAATATGGTAAAAACAGAGATGGATTTGGATGAAGAAACTCTTGGAACGATAAGCGAACTGGCCGAAGAATTGGAAACCACCAGAGCTGATGTCGTTCGGGATTTGCTAAGCTACGCATTGAAGCATATGGACGAGATCTATAGCGACGAAGAGCCCACCTAGTATCTAGAAGATGATGAGCCAGAAGACGAGGAGTAATCGGGCTACCCCCGACTACCACAGCATCCACGGTGTTGAAAAACGGTGAGGTCCTGAACTATGACAACCCTTAAACCCGCAGAACGCAATGCCCCCTGCACACATACGCAGAGGGAACACTATGCCGAAAAACAGTCTGACCAGACTGAACGGCATAGGCGTTCTGTGGAACAGCGACATCCAGGAAGACCGCGCAAACCAAGAAAGAGGGGTGGTGCCTTGAGCCAGGGAAGATATCCCTTCATGGCACTACTCAATGACTATCTGGCGCAGCGCAGAATTGTCTGGAGCGAAACGACATACAAGGAACGGGAACGAAAGTACAGGCGTCTCAGCATTGTCTTCAAAGAACTAGAACAGCAAGGAAAGACAGACTCGATGAATCCGCTGAAATTCGGTGAGAAAGAGGTTTATGCCTTCGAAGGATGGATGCGGGAAAGAAAGCTTGATCCAGCAACAAAAGCCAAATACAGGGGACTTATCAAAGACTTTCTCGCATGGAACGATAACTTCGTCTACGAGAAGCTGATACGTAAGGGATACATCGATATCAGACAGCCAGCCAAAGAAATCAAGACCATTAATTACCAGGAATTTCAGACCTTGCTCAATCATGCCAGCCAGGACAGGAAGACTTGGCCCGATCATGTAGCCTACTTCATGATTGCCATGTATGGCTACCTGGGACTGAGGGTCAAGGAGCTGCACCTCGCAGATGTTGGGGACCTCGACATAGGCCACTGGACCTTTACAGTGATGCACCCGAAAGGCGAGGGCAAGTATGGCAAGAAACGGGCACTTCCAATAGTGAACCCATTGAGACCGGTAATACAGGAATATCTGGAGATCAGAGCTCAGCATTTACAGGAAAACGGTGCACCAACAGCCAAACCACTGATACCCGCGGTAAAAAAGAACAACGGTGGTATCACCGTCACGCACTACAACGCCAACAGACTGCGTACAATCGCAGAGAAGCTGTCAAGGGAAACAGGTATAGACTTCCAACTGAAGATGCTCAGAGCTTCCTGCGGGCAATTCCTGAAGGACATGGGCGCAGACATAGAGACTGTATCAAAGTTCCTAGGGCACTCCTCCACGAAAACCACAGAGCGATTCTATTGCCGTCTAAGAGACGAGCATATGTTCCGGGAAATAAACTCTCTCTTTAAAAAAGAGGGAGGCGCAATTTCGCCTTTGATTGGAAAGGATAAGGGGATGACTGGCTATGCCTGAACCACGGTTCGGCTAAGCCCACTTTACTATTTTTCTAATTAATGTCGTGGACTTAGCCTACGATATGCTTAATAATCGATATTTGGGAAAGGTAGATTGCTAAAAGATGCAACTCTCCTTTCCTCTGGCCTCGGCG
>JAZGAR010000256.1:0-4187 GCA_036475875.1 Thermoplasmata archaeon | reverse complement strand
TACTTTTCACTTCGTCAGACTCAAAAACTCCTTCTCTCCCTCTCGCGGCCCCCTTGCGACCAGCACATCCCCCTCTTCTATCAAGGTGTTCTCATCAGGGCCATAGATCCATGTTTTTCCCCGTTTTATGGCGATGACCCACATTCCTGTTTCTGTCATGAGTCTCGACTGGCCCAGTGTTTTATTGGCCAAGAAAGAGGATCTTGAGACAGGTGTTTTCGTAATAATGACGTCAGAATCCATCACGCTCATCTTGAATATTGGGGACGGTTCGATATCCCTTAAAACCACATCCGCGATCTCCATGGCTGCATCAGCAATCGCCTCTATGCTCGATGCGAGCCTTATCATGGCCAAAGCCTTGTCCACGTTCTTATCCTCCAATGAGACCAAAAATGCAGTTCTTTGAATCTTGTAGTTCAATTTATCCACCACATCCTCCAGGATCAACACCTCTTTTGCTATCTCCTCATTATCGTATAAAAGAGCAGAATAGGCGAGGTCGATCATCAACTCCGAGGTATCCTTGAGTTCTAAAAATTGTTCTTCTATCTCCTCGGTCATTTCCTCGGTCATTTCATCACCCCCGCACCATGGCTACCCTTCCCTTTCTCAATATCCCTCTCCTCCCATGTGATCTTTCCTTCCGCAAGATCTTTGAGGCGGATAAAGCCATCCATAACACCTCTTACGATGATTCTATCCCCCGCTTTCAACATCATATCATCCTCGGGATCGTACATCCATTTTTTCTTTCTTCTTATGGCTATGATTCTAACTCCGAGTTCTGACTCTAAGCTCAACCCCCCCAGAGTTTTGTTTGCTAGCGATGAAGAGTCACTTATCACGGTGGTGTTGATCTTCTCGTCCGCATCCTTTAAAATGGAGGGGATGAATGGTCTGGATTCGATATCTATGTCGAGAATTTTGACGATATCTCCCGCGGCGTTGGCGATGGTCTCTGCAGCTGAAGCGACTTGAAGAATGCCTGTCAACTGCTCAGCTTCCTCGACGTTTCGGGCTGCCAGCATGGATGCCAACCTTATCTTGTACTTGAGCTTGTCCATTTTAGACTCGAGATAACTGACCTCTTCTCCAATCTCTTTGCTGTCAAAGACAACTGCAGAATACGCAAGGTCCACTATGAGCTCTGAGACATCCTTCATTTCGGTCAACAATTCCTTTACACTGGTTGGTTCGTATTCTATTCCCTCATATTCATCTTTCTTCCATGGTGCTTTCATATGCCCACCACTCCTATCATTATTATCAGGCAAACTATCCCCAAAACATCACATAATGTGGTTACAATCGGTATAACCGTATTATCCGGATCAAAACCATTTTCAAAAGAAAATCTGGCCACGAACACCGCAATCACGATAACCACAACTGTCAACAACAGCCCAGTACCTATCATAATGTAACCTGCTTTTATTAGGATATTCAGTCCATTTATTTCTGGACCTATCCCCAAAAGAGGGGAAACGATCAATATAAAAATGGTAAGCGAGGTATAAGAAATTATCCCCAGCAGCACCGTGCTCAGGACGTTTTTTTGAAGTTCCGTCCCAGGGTGTTTTAATTCAATGGAACCAACATGTAGCCCCGAGGACAACCTCGCGCCGAGGATGGCCCCAATATTGCCTCCTACACCGTTGATGACGGGTATCATGACGAGAAGAATGGGCAGAGCCAACAGTTTATCCACGTTCTGGTTGAGGATATGCCCTCCTGCTATCTCCAGGACGATGAGCATCGTGAGCAAAGGCATGCTCTCCCTCATTATTTTCCTGGTACTGTAGACGGTCATTTAGATCCCTCCTATAAGGAAAGCAACGCCGAATATACAGCCCAGGGTTATCAAGTCTCCAAACGTGGAAAGTGAGGGGCCTGTGACATTATCTGGATCAAGGCCCCTCCTGAATGCTGTCAATATTATCGCAATTGTTATGAAGGCTAGAATCAAGCCTGCCATCGAACCCGCGATAATAGCTATCGCAATGATTTTCAACATGATGTTCAACGACGAATTTCCTATTGCCCATGTTGTGAGGACCGCCAATAAACCTGCGATGAATGACATTATCACGCTCAGCATGAGCGACGCCTTGAAGTTCTCCTTCATCTCATCGTTCCAGAAGTCCTTGGATGATATGAGGCCCATATGTGCGGCGCTACCAAGTCGGGAGCCTAAGGTCGTGTTTATGTTACCCCTCAACCCGATTAGCGCTGGAATCAGGACGATCAAGCCAGGGAGCATTTCAAGAGCATCTGTGCTGTGTCCGAAAAGTGTACCTGCGAATACCTCGCCCACGCCACAAAGTAGCAGTAGAGGTAAACTCTGTCTCAGAACAGTACTCACGTTCATGAGCCCACCTATTTTTTAACTCACAGTATTTGCACATATTTTTCAACTTAAAGTAATTTATCACCGAAGCCCTTAGGATGCTCTCTAGATCACTATTCATCTATAAATTTGCCGATGCGATATATCCGCAAATTTCTCAACTACATAGAAATTAGAATTAATATGTTTATTGGGAGATGAACAACTAGCAAGAATATTTAAATAAATCCATGTGGTATATGGGCTATATGAAAAGAATCCATACCTTGATCCTTACGACAGTCATAATTATCATTGTTGTTCTTGCGCCTCCTGCCAGTTTTTCTTATCCTCTTTCTTCCAATAATCAAGTATGTGAGGAATGCCATTCCGATTTTGAGGCGTTCTCTATAACGATAGATGCCCCATCCGAGGTTCCAGAGGACTACGATTTTGAATTTAGGGTCATCGTGAGGAATCACGAGGAACATGAAGTTAGGGACCTGGAGGCTGTTATCGATCTCTCCGAGGCTCCGAATTTGGAGCCTGCTTTGAGAGGGGAGCCTTACCACGAGGAGATTGCCGGGTCTGTGAGTTTTGGAGGATCGGAAGGCTTTTCGTTTCCTGTCCTTGAGGCTGCCTCAAGTGCTGCCATCATCCTTGATGGTGATGAGGGCTTACTGGGAAGAAACGATATAGACCTATTCGTCGAAAGTCCAAGTGGTGAGGTATGGGACTCCACCTCCCCAGGGGCAGATGAGAATGTGAATTTAAATGCAAACAATCTGAGAAGGGGCGGAGTTGGCGATTACTTCGCAAGAGTGGATTATTTCGTGGGAGGTCTCAGTATATCTTTCACACTCACCATAGATGTGGAATACAGCACGGATCAAATATTCCTACAAGGCTCTGATTTAGGACCTGGTGAGGAATACACCTTCGTTTTGCCACTAAAATCCAAAGCGCAAGGAGACAACACCATTAACGTAATTGTTACTGGCACCGCCTATCATGAGCATGAGGAGAATGATGACCCGTTAATAACCGATAGCGATGAATACACCTATGAAGAGTCATCAAATTTGAGGGTAGGTAATAGGTTCGTTTATGAACCCCCTGAAGGAGAGTTCGAGTTTTCCGTCAATATCCTATTATTGGAAAGAATAACGGGTTTGCTGTCGGCTTTACTGCTGGTTCTCTCGATAGGGTTGTGCGGTTATTATAGGCCTTTATGTTCAAGGATAGAAAAAATTACAGGAGGTAAGGCCAAGAGGTGTAAATGGCATTGCAGGGTGTCTCTGGTGTTGCTATTGATATCTTTCATACATGGATTAATGCTGCCTTTCAGTCCGTATGCCTCTACGCTCAGAGGTTTAGTTCTTGGCACCTCTGCCTTCATGATCCTGGGTGCATTGGGTTATATCGGCTGGCAGCAAAATTCGTTTAAAAAGCGATGGGGTTATGAGAAATGGTGCAGGGTCCACATGCTTCTAACGGTTGCAGTCGTGGTGATCGTTGTTGCCCATGCATTATTGGATGGCTCTGATTTTTCGTGGCTCAGATGAATTCATCCGAAGAGCAGGTAATCATATTTATCCAGCCAATCGATATGTGGTTCCTCGTAATTCCCTTCGATGATTTCCTCTATCGCGTCGGTGACCTCCTCAGAATTTTTGTGGGTCGTGTCGATCTCATAGACCTTATCCAAAACTTCAAATGCCTCGACTTTTATAACATCCAGTATCTCGGCTCCAACGTTCTCCCTTATTTTTTTCTCAGGCCATTTTTTTTCCCTCAACCTCTCTTCTAGAACGAGAGGATCGCATCTCAGAATTATTGCGAGATCCATGGAAAGGAA
>JAZGAR010000255.1:0-3609 GCA_036475875.1 Thermoplasmata archaeon | reverse complement strand
CCACATGGGTGAGCGATGTTACTACCGTGGGCCGGGTCGATACCACTACCGGCATCTGGACGAACTTCACAGCGCAGGAGGTATCAACGAATAGCCAATGCACAGTGACAGCGACTTTTGGTAGCCTCATCGACTCAACTGGATTGTTGACTGTTTTGGCTCCAACAGTGGATTATATACAGATCAGGGATGTTGCTGGTGGATTAGGAAATATCGTAACTACAGCAACTTACGGTGTTGAGGATACGGACGAGTTCTATGTAGCTGCTTACAACATCACTGTTGACTACCTGTATGATGTCTCGGTAACATGGGATAGCGATGCTGATACCGTGGGCCAGGTCACCTCTCCTGGAGACTCAACCACCTTCGAAGCACAGTCGGTAGATGTAGATAGCCAATGCACTGTAACAGCCACTTATGGCGCCATCAGCAACTCAACAGGAGATCTTACAGTTTTGGCGCCAAGAGTGGATGAAATCATGATTCGTACCGCTGCGAACGGCCTAGGAAATGTTCTGCTTACGGCGACCTTCGACGTGGATGACACAGCCACCTACTACGCAGCAGGCTACAATGACACAGTGGGGTATTTGGAGGATCTAGCAGATGCAGTTTGGGATGTAACAGTAGTAGGCATCGGCACAGTCACTTCTCCAGGTGCTTCAACCACATTCACCGCGACCGCAGAAGGAGACACAACTATCACTGCCTCATTTACATATGATAGTGTAACTATTACAGAGGAATCGGGGACAATAAATGTTAATGCCTTAGACCAACCTCCAGCACCACCAGGCAAGCCAGGTTTAAAAGTCAAAGGTACAGATAAGATCGAGATAACATGGTCAGCAAATACCGAGCTCGATCTCGCAAGTTATCGCATTTACCGGTCCACAGATCCTGATGATCCTGGTTCATGGGTAATTGTCGGGACTACGGATGAAAACACCACATTCTTTACCGATAAAGACCTTGATCCGGACAAAAAATACTCCTACAGAATAACGGCTGTGGACGACTTGGGTCAAGAATCTGACCCTTCAGAGGTGGCTTACGCCACTACCGAAGCTGAGGGATTCCCGTGGCTTTTCCTGTTGATACCCCTTATAATAGCCATTGTTATGATTCTGTTGGCTCTGTTCCTGTGGAAGAAGAAGAAAAGAGAAGAAGAGGCTATGCCTCCAGAGGGAGTTGCACCTCTTGCAGAAGCACCCCCTGAAGAGGCACCACCAATGGAAGAAGCTCCAATGGAAGAGGAATTCACACCAGAGGAGGAATACGAGGAAGGTGCACCTGCAGAGGAATACGAGGAGGCACCAACAGAGACCGAGGAAGAAACCGAGTTTGAGGAGGAGCCAGAAACAGAAGAAGAAGCACCTCCAACAACACCTCCTCCGCCACCCCCACCTCCACCGGAATGAACCAAATAGTCATTAATCAGGGCGTTTAATCTTCAATAACCAAAAGTATATATCAGTCTAATCATTTTCATTTTCTTAGCGGTGAGGTTTAATGGGTCCTCAATTTGGGAGAATTCTATCAGGTAAAAAAGCACCGATAAAGGCTTCTTTAGTGCTGGTTTTAGCCTGCATCATCGTTATGACCATACCTGCCAGCGCTGAAACTCCGACCTTGCATTTTCAAGGCACAGATTTGGCACCGGGTTTCATATACCTGGGCGATGCACATGTAGAGGAAATGAATGACATAATCATGTTACAGGTAACGATCACCACCAATTCCGAAGGCGTTAATTTAAGATCGATAATTATCCACAGGACAGGATTAGCCTCAGACGCAGATGTGGATGATATTTGCCTTTATGAAGATATCAATCATAATGGAACATTGGATCTTGGCATTGATATGTTACTTTCCACCGCCAATTTCGAGCTGGGAAGGGCAGAGTTTTCGGTACCATTAACAGTAAACGAAACAAATCCGCTAACGCTATTGGTTGCATTGAACATCTCAAGCGAAGCTACATCGGGAGGGACCATCGGCGTGGAAATACCAAATGAGAGCTACATCGATACAGAAGGAACCGCAGATATAGAGTTCGAGTTCCCCATTTTCTCCAAAAACTCCACTTTACTGCTGGATACCGATGGAGATTTGAATCCAGATACCTCGGACCCGGATGATGATAATGACGGCTACACGGATGAGAGAGAGATGCTTAGCGGAAGTGATACAAAAGATCCCACCTCTGTTCCCGTAGACACGGACGGGGATTATGTGCCAGATTCTATTGACACTGACGATGACAATGACGGTGTCCCTGATAAGTGGGATGATTTTCCTTTGGATGCCAGCAGGCAAAGGGATTATACGGTAATTTATATCTATGCAGTTGTTGCCGCGGTCCTCATAATCATTCTGATATTCCTTGGATTTAAAGGCAAACCGAAAAGTGTGGATATAAAAGCCTTATCAGAGGAAGAAAGCGAGGATGAGTTTGATATTGGGGGTGAGGAGGAGGAATTTGAAGGGGGAGAGGAAGAATTAGATACTGAAGAGGAGTTATTCGAGGACGATGAGCTATTGGAGGAGTAGTCTTTTCATAATATTACCTGTCTCTCGAATACCACCGTTGCCAAAAGGTAGAGGAATATCGAAGCGAGAAGGCATACGATCAGCTCTACCACTATATTCGCATCCCCAAAGACCATGAGCTTTCTCATGCTGTCTATCATCATCGTAACAGGCGAGAGCTTGACAGCTTGTGCAATACCGGACGGTAGAATGTCCACGTCAAAGAATATACCACCGAGAAAAGTAGGGGTGAATACGACGATGTTTCCCATGGTGCCCAGTTGATACCCTCGCTTGAGGATCACCCCCAACATGATGCCTATCGCGGCAAAGAAAAAACCCGAAACAAAGAGTATCAAGGGCGAGAGGGCTAAGTGCCATGGCGGGGTATAGCCCATAACGATCAGTAAAATGAGGATGATTATCATGCCATTGAGCACGCTCTTGATCGTACCTGCAAGGATCTTTCCGAACACAACCTCCCGAACGCTTATCGGGCATGTGATCACCCCCTCGAAAGAGCCCTGATATTCCTTCTCGAACAGCATGATGAAACCTGTGTTGAAGAAGGCTGTGGTGGCCACGCTCATGATGATTATTCCGGGTGCGATGAAGTGCATATATTTTATAGGCTCACTCCCCACTTGGATCGTGTGATCACCTCCTATGCCATATCCCATGGTCCAAACCAATAAGAACGGGAAGAGGATGACGTAGGTAAGCTCCGTATAGTAGGTTTTGAAGTAGACGTAAAGTTCCTTTTCTACCAGCCTCAATGCAGGATTCAAATCATTCCCCTCCCAACTCTTTTCCAGTCAGATGAAGAAACACATCCTCCAAGGTGGGCTCATGAAAGTCCACAGAGAGAATGGTCTCATCGAAGTGGGAGAATAAATAGGAGATAGCCTCTTTCTTTTTTGTGGTGTAAATGCGCAGGTTGTCGTGTCCCGTATCGAAGCCATTTACAAACTCCAGATCTTTAAATACTTCAGGGTTTAGATTTCCATCATGTGTGATCTCTATGACAGCCTCGCCTTTCAATATCTTTTTCAATTCTCTGGGGGTGTCCAA
>JAZGAR010000254.1:0-7464 GCA_036475875.1 Thermoplasmata archaeon | reverse complement strand
TGACATATCTCTTCACAAGCACCGCAGTTGGTGCATTGATATATCCTTTCGATTAACTCGTCGTTGATCTCTATTTTTCTACGAAGTATCCTATCCAAGATGCTTTTTTGGGTCAATTGTTTTATATAGAAAATTTTCCCTCTTGGCGAGGCAGACTCCCATCCAACTTCCTTGTAGATAGGGCATATGGATGTACAATAACCGCACTGCAGGCAGGAGTACACATCCTCTGCTATACCTTCTATCTTTACCTTCATGTTGGCACCCCTTTATCTTTTGTCATAAGTTGCTTGATTCTAGCCATGACATTCATCCCCAGATTCAGTGCAAAGGGTGGCAGTGGAATACCGAAGCGGGTCATTCCTTCAGTGGTTTTTCCTGGGTTCATGATGTCATACGGGTCCATTGAGGCCTTGATATCACACATGGTGTTCCAACCCGGGCCGTACATCTTTTTGAGATTGCCTGGAAAGAAAAGTCCCAGACCTGCGGGTCTTCCACCGTGCAAAAAGGCAATGTCACCCAATTTTTTTACAAAAGAAAGGGAGATTAGGCTCCTAATCATCTTACGCTCATCCGAGAGATAGTAAGGCATGAAAATAACGGTATTTCTATCTCCAACCATTCCTGTGATAGCAGCTCTGAGTTTCATCCTGGATATCAATTTATACGTTGCTTCCACCATGCTGCCCATTTCAGAAATTGGAACATACACCTCCCCCAAAACCGCTGAGGGGCCCGCTCGTTTGGTGCGTAGTTCGAAAAATCGTTCATGCCATTCGTGTTTGGCAACTTCCGCATTTTGTTTTTCACCTTTACGTTTTTTGACAATCTTGTCCAAGGTTTCTTCTTCCATATCCAGAACTGCGGAATCTCCCTCTAATGCCAGGTTCAGCATTCCACACGCGTTGGGCATTTGTTTCGTGAATCTTATCTCCCTTAGAAAATTAAAATGATTTTTATCCAAAAATGAGATATGCAGGGGGACTACTTGCGATTTGGTTACTGCTCCCACAGCCTCCGAAAGCGTTTTAAAATCTGAAAAACCATAGGATATGGGTCGCAGTTCCTCGGGAGCAGGGTAGATTCTTAAAATTGCCTTGGTAACAATTCCCAGTGTGCCCTCTGCACCAAAAAATATACTTTTGATATCCTGAAGACCATTTCTCACAGCACCGTTTGTATCGGTGTGTATTATTCCTCCCGTGGGTAGTACCACATCCAACCCCTGCACCTGATCCATTGCAGAACCGTACTTGTAGGATCCCACTCCTACGCCACCTGTATTGATCCACCCTCCCACTGTGGCTGCATAAGCACTACTTGGATAGGAACCTATCAAATAACCCTTTCTTATTAGGGTTTCATAGAGCCGTTTCCAAGTGATTCCAGATTCCACCGTTATGGTGCAGTTCTCTTCATCGATGTTTAATATCTTGTCCATCTTTGTTAAATCAAGTACTATGCCTCCCGAAATGGGCATTGCTCCGCCCAATCCCCAGCTTGCCCCTCCTCTTGGAACGATTGGAATTCCTTCCTCACAAGCGATTTTGACTATTTCCGATATTTCATTTGCGCTTTTTGGTTTTACCACAAGATCTGGCATCATTTTAAAGCCTAATTCCATCATCTTGGGCAGTGAGGCCAAATCATGGCTGTAAAGACGCCTTTCAAAGGGATCGTTTTTTACCCCATCTGAACCAGTAACATCGATTATCTTATCATATATTTCGTCTGAAATTTTACTCATTTCGCAATCACCATGCTTTTATTCATTGATTTTATGTCGTTATTTATATTTTATTTGTCATTTTTTTATATATTATCGTTGTTTTTATGTTAGTTTATAGGTTTTATTCCGTTTGAAATTCTGCGGATATCAACATATTTATGCCGTAATCAGTCAATATTATACGTATTTATCACGTGAATCGGTACAATCTTAACGTAATTCGTCGCACATGCATTATTTTGATTACTTTTAAACTTAACGGTACATAAATTATTCAAGGATACTCTCTACGTGATATGAGTAGAGACATTGCAAAAAATTCAATACAGGGAAGTCTATACAGTGAACATCTGAGGGATTACAGATGAGCAACCAGCATGACGAAGTTGAGATAAAGGAGGTTAAGGCCCACATAAAAACCTTCTGGGAGGGCGGAGTTAAAACCACAAGCATGATCCGGGGGTTTGAGGTTGTGGCTGATGCTCCCAAGTGGAAATATGGAACGAACTCGGCTCCTGCACCAGGGGAGCTTTTTCTGGCAAGTATAGGTGCGTGTTTTACGGGTACTTTTACAAAATGCGCACAGGAGAAAGGCGTGATTTTAGATGCTGTGACAACGGATATACGGGGCGAGATTGACCATGAAATGAGTAGCAGGGAGAGATTAAAGAAGATCACTATGGAACTTTCAGCCCATGCCAAGGACAGGTACGAGGAGGACCTCAGTCTGTGTTTTGAAGATGCAAAATCACGATGCCCTCTTACAAATGCTGTAAAATGTGAGATCCAAATTTCATACAAATTCGGTAAGATTGAGAAGTATTTCTGAAAAGAGTGAAATTTTATTTATGCTACCACCCAAATTAAAACAGCACACATCACAATGTTGTAATTAGTGGCAACCATGGTCGCCGTCAGACTGTTTTGCAAATTTGAAGGTTCCCTGATTAAAGGGACCATGGTTACCCAAAAAACAATGGATAGTACGATCATGGTTAGCACAAATATCCATGAACCTGTAATGAATGTGGAAAGGTAGATTGTACAAATCAGTGTCACAGCCGAAAACACCACGCTAAGAAGGACGATGTTTTTTGGTTTCGGCCGAACGATGAAGGTTTTGGCCACGTTGATCGCCCAGGGCAAAGTCAGGATATGGAAGGCTTGCCAGCTGGCGAATACGAGGTACAAAATCCAGGGAACAGGAGAGGTAAATAATGTATTTGGAGAATATGCAACCCATCCGCCAACTCCGATCAGAGGAGGGATAGGAGCAAGCACCAAATATCCCACTTTGTTCCTCAAAAATGGATACAATGTGCCCAATCCCAGGGCAATAAGCTCAACTGCAACAAGCTGCCAATTGAATGCAAAATAGGATATCAGAACCCCTAAAAAAGATAGCGATATCGCATATATAGCACCGGTTTTTCTTTGCAGGATCTCTGAGGGAAGAGGTCTTGTTGGCCATTTTACCTTGTCGATCTCCTTGTCGATTGTATCGTCAATTGAATGCTCAGCTGCTGATAAAAGATAAACTGCAATTGATCCCAAAATAATTGACTCAAGTGATGGTATTCTTCCTATCGCTAAAATTGCCGCTGCAAAGAACATAAGAGGACCCATAACTGCAATTGCCGGTCTTTGCATACATACAAGAGCCAGTATCTTATGTCTCAGTCCCTTACCACTTGGGATCCCCATACCATAAAGAACCCCCATATTGTTCATCATTTTACCCGCCATCCCAAGGTTCTTGGTCAAGATCATCATTCTCCTTTTTACATGGTCCGAGATTCGGTTCAACCATATTTATTCATATTCCATCGCTTTTTTAACTAGCAAAGTTATATTGTTAATTGCGAAATTCGACATATTTTTAGCGAAATTAATATATAGTTTTAAGAAATATACATGATATGCCTTAAAGATTGTGGAAAAACCGAGGAATAGTTCTTGTTCAAGAACGAAAAATACGAATTCACAGGTGAGAATATTTGAGTGGAGCATTGGTAATAGGCGGAGGCATTGCTGGAATTCAAGCATCACTTGATTTGGCGAACTCAGGCATTAAAGTCTACCTTGTGGAACGCTCACCTGCTCTTGGTGGGAGAATGGCACAGCTCGACAAAACCTTTCCAACGAACGACTGCGCCATGTGCATTCTTTCACCAAAACTTGTGGAGGTTGCCCGTCATCCAAACATCGAGCTGTGCACGATGTCGGAGGTTGTCAATGTAGAGGGCGAGCAAGGGGATTTTTTAATAACGATATTGAAACACCCTCGTTATGTGGATGAAAAAAAATGTGTGGGGTGCGGAGTATGTGCAGAGAAGTGCCCTGTGAAGGTTCCCAATGAATTCGATAAGGAGTTGTCGATCAGGAAAGCGATTTATATTCCGTTTCCTCAGGCAGTGCCGTTGAATTATACAATCGATAGAGATAATTGCATATATTTCAGATTGAGAAGGAAACCCATCATAGACAAAAAAGGGAGATGTATGCTTTGTGTTAAGTACTGCGAAGCAGAGGCCATCAATCATGAGATGAAACCGATGGAGCAACACATGACTGTGGGCACTATTATTGTCGCAACTGGTTTCGATCTCATAGATCCAAAAATAAGGAGTGAGTATGGATATGGCATATTCGAGAATGTCTTGACTTCTCTTCAGTTCGAACGTTTACTTTCTGCTTCCGGACCCACCAATGGGAAGGTTGTGAGGCCTTCGGACAACATCCCCCCAAAGAGCATTGGCTTCGTTCAATGTTTCGGTTCTAGAGATCAGCATAAGGGTTGCAAATATTGTTCGCGGGTCTGCTGCATGTATACCATGAAAGAAGCGATGCTTGCCAAGGAGCACAATCCATCCCTCGAAAACGTCAATGTCTTTTATATGGATATTAGAGCTTATGGCAAAGGATTCGAGGACTATTTCACCAGGGCGAAGAAGGACATAAATTTCTTTCGGGGTAGGCCTTCGAAGATCAATGAAGATCCACTTACCAAGGATATCATAATAAGGGTTGAGAATACGGAGATAGGAAAAACGGAGAGGATAAGAACCAATCTGCTTGTGCTCTCTTGCGCGATCGTCCCTCCTAAGGGAACGAAGAAACTTGCAGAGGTCCTTGGGGTAGAGCTGGATGAAAATGGATTTTTCAATGGGTCTGGCGATGGGGCCGTGATGACATCGAGAGACGGCATATACGTGTGCGGGGCTATCGAGGCTCCCAAGGATATTCCTGACACGGTGGCCCAGGCATCGGGTGCGGCCGTCAAAGCGATGCAACAACTTTTCGAGGAAAGGATCTTCGAAGTCGAGAAAGAACAAAAAGAAGAGGAGATAGATGTCCTTGGCGAGCCGAGGGTAGGGATATTTGTCTGTCATTGCGGAACCAACATCGCAGCAGTGGTGGATGTGGATGATGTGGTGAGTTACGCCAAGACATTACCGGATGTCGTATATGCCGTGAATAATACATACACTTGCTCGGACGATTCCCAAAAAAAGATGCAAGAGGTCATTAGAAAGGAACAATTGAATCGTATAGTAGTAGCCGCCTGCTCTCCTAGAACCCACGAACCGATTTTTAAAGAGACATGTGATCGCGCGGGCCTTAATCCCTATCTCTTTGAGATGGCTAACATTCGTAATCAATGCTCATGGGTTCACAGCCAGGAGAAAGATAAAGCTACATCCAAGGCAAAGGATCTGGTGCGGATGGCCGTGGCAAAGGCTCGTCTACTTGAGCCTTTGGAAAAATCCGAAGTGGATATTGGCCATGAGGCGTTGGTCATTGGCGGGGGTATAGCTGGAATTTCGAGTGCCTTGGACCTTTTGGGGCAGAATTTTAAGGTTCATCTTGTAGAAAAAACGCCCTTTCTAGGCGGGCAAGTTGCAGAGCGTTCCTATCTTAGCCCCTGGGAGGTTGAACCATCCCAGATTCTTGAAGAAAAATATCAGGCCTTACAGGATAATCCCAACATAAATATTCACCTCAATTGTGAGTTGAAGGATATCAAAGGTTTTATCGGGAGTTTTGAGGCTTCATTGATATTGAACTCTACTGGTGTAAATGAAAACTGCGATGTCTGTGGTGAGTGCGAAAAGATTTGCCCAAAAAATGTGAATAGAATATCTAATAATGTTCCCGAGCCGAGAAAAGCCATTTATATGAAAAAGAACACATATCCAAAAAGGTACGCTATTGATTTTCAAAACTGCGATGGTTGCGGGAAATGTCTGGAGGTATGCAAACAAAATGCCATCGATTTAAACCAGAAAAGCGGCAGTTTAGATGTTAATGCGAGTACCATTATTCTGGCTATTGGCTCTCACCTCTACGAACCCAAGGATGGCGAATTTGGCTATGTAAGGACCTCAACCGAGGAAGAACAAAGGGTTATCACGAATGCTGAGCTAGAACGCCTCATAGGTAAGGATGAACTCATAATCGGTGGTAGGAAGCCGAAAACGGTCGCATTTATTCACTGTGTTGGTTCAAGGAATGAGGAATTCGGTTGCTCGCGCTATTGCTGCCAAATTACGATAAAACAGGCATTGGAACTGAGGAAAAAGGGTATCGAGGTCCTTTCATTCTACAGGGATGTAAGGGCATTTGGGAAGGGTGTTGAGGAACTCTATCAAGATGCCCGGAATAGCGGGGTTATATTTTTCAGATACGAGCCTGAGAGCAAACCGGAGGTCAAAAGAGACGATAAGGAGCTCAAAGTTAGATTTTACGATAAATTGTTTGGAATGAATCTATTGTTCGATGTTGATGCCGTCATATTAGCTGTTGGCATGCGTCCGAGAGACGATGCGAAAATTCTTCAGTCTATGCTCAAGATTCCATTGAGCAAGGAGGGTTATTTTCTTGAGAAGCATCCAAAGTTGTCTCCTTTGGAAACGAACACAGATGGCATATATGTCTGCGGTTGCGCTCAGTACCCGAAGAGCATCGTGGATACAGTGGCTCAAGCGAGTGGTGCGGCGTCAAAAGCGGCTATACCGATGGGATCAGGTAGGGTTTTAACAGAGGGCATACCGTCTGTGGTGGACGAATCTATTTGTAGAGGGTGTGGAGATTGTATAGAAGTATGTGAATACAATGCTATCACTCTCGAAAAGAAAGATGGGAAAAGGATTATTGCCAAGATTAATGAGCTGCTTTGTAAGGGATGCGGCACTTGTTCCACAGCTTGTTGTAATGGAGCCATCAAGCCCAGGAATTTCACTGACGAGCAAATATTTTCGCAGATTGTGACATTGGAGGTGGGAGACTGGTAGAGTCTGACCACAATCCCAGATTCATTGCATTTTGCTGCAACTGGTGCTCATACGCGGGAGCCGATTTGGCAGGCGTCAGCAGGGTTCAAATGCCATCTAACTTTCGAATCATTCGCCTGATGTGCTCGGGTAGGATCGAACCAGCCTATATACTCAAAGTATTTAGGATGGGTTTTGATGGAGTTTTAGTAACAGGATGTCATATTGGAGATTGCCATTACCTAAAAGGAAATGAAAAAGCTCTGAAAAAAATTGAAATGACCAAAGAATTATTGAATATCATGGGTATCAAAAATGAGAGGCTGCGATTAGAATGGATTTCAGCTTCCGAGGGCACAAGGTTTGCCGAGGTCATTAAGGAGTTTACAGATACTCTTAGTGAATTGGGACCTACTCCAATGAATGGAGGTAAGATATGACCTTATCATTGGAGAAGAT
>JAZGAR010000253.1:0-13614 GCA_036475875.1 Thermoplasmata archaeon | reverse complement strand
TCTTCACCTTATCCTCGATGTCCATATTTGCCCTAATTATCAGCTTCGCACCCTCGGGAGAGCCTCCTCCGTGCATACAGCCTGGTATTCCCGCTCCAACTGTAAGCCACTCCACGAGCCGGGCGGCCTTGACCCTATTCTCTGCGGAAGAGCAGGCTTTGAGGTATTTCTGTATCAGATGGCCATATTGTGCGTCGTAAAAATCCTTGCAGGAGGGCATACATCCTGTTTCTGCAATCCCCCCACTAATATCCTGGGCCAGCAATTTTGTTTCATAGGGTAAAGTGGCAACATGCACCTTGTTCACATTGGCAAGCAAAGGATCAGGGAGCCATATTCCTGAATGATGCTTCTTTCCCAGTGCTGCAGCGGCTACACCCATACCGAATGTTGTTTCGTTGTTCATGCTCATCTTTGTCAATTTTTCCTTGAATACCTTTTCAGAAAGGCCGTTTGCCCTGGCCACGAGTATAGCAGAGCCAATCATGACATCACCCTGCCCTGCGACACAGGCCCCGATAGCTGATCTGTAAGGCAGGATGAAGTTCATTACCGCCTCCTTAGAAAATTCATGCTCCCTGCACATGAAGAACCTTTCCTTAGGCACGAACACATCTTCAAAGAAGAGGTAGGCCTGAGTTATCCCACCGATTTTAACTGGAATATCGAAACCTTCTTCAAATTCCCTCATATCGCTGGGATGCCTGGCTTCGACAATTATCAATCCCTCTGTATCCCTTGGAATGACAAATGAAACCGCATAGTCCTTATCCTCCTCCTTGTAACCCATGCCGGGCAAGATAAAAATCTCGTTTGCTGCTGCAACACCGCATATCATCACCTTGGCACCTTTTACCACGATGCCATCATCCCTACTCTCAACAATATGAAGACTCATGTCTGGGTCTTCTTGTTTGGAAGGCCCCTTAGTCCTATCCCCTTTTGGATCCGTTAGTGCACCAGCCATGGTTATATCCTCTGCTTGAGCTTTCCTGAGCCAATTCTCAATCCTTTCATGATACTCAGTCTCAAACTTCTGATCAATATCATAGGTCGTAGCCCACATGGCGTTCAATGCATTCCATCCGACACATCTACCCCCTGTACAGGTGCCTGTCAGATTGAACATGAGTCTTTTCATTCTGGCATTGGCGATCATATCATCGGCATTCTTAATTACGGAAAGGTAACGGGATACTCTCTCGCCTGTGAGACTTGAGGTGGTGGTAAAAATATCTTCATATTCTGGCTTATGCGCGAATTCGAATATCTGCGCATGTCCTTCAACGCTCGCCCTTGTTGCGGGATGGGATGTCACATCCGAAATAAGCTCCCCGAACTTGAAGATGTTCGGCCTCATCTTTCTCAGACTTTCCTTGTATTGCTTGGGTGTTCTCATGGTATCAACTCCAGGCCAGTAAAAAATTCTCTTCATTCATTGTGGGCCTATAAATTTTTTAAGTAATCCTAATTTGCATGACTAAAATGTTACTTAAGCTTTTCCGGGATGTTTCCCAGATGGATTTCTCCTTCTTTTATCCCCTCTTCTTTTTCCCCTCGCCCTTTTCCTCTTTTTCTTTACCACCCTCAAGTAGAAGCTCACCAAAAAGCAGCTTTTCCATGGTTTGAGCGGTATAAAGCCTTTTTTGATGCATGTTCAAATCTTCATGCATCTTCAGTTCTGACTGCACCTGCACCCTGACAAGTGCCAGCCGCAGTTCCTCTGTAGGCTTTAGAGAGTTGATTTCATCTATGAGAAAAGGCAGTTCGTCAGGGTTGTCTATGGCTTCGAGCACAGGAAGCAGTGCTTTATCAATATCTGTGGATCCGCGCTTTCCTGTTAGAATCTCGATGGTATCTTTGCAGAATTTTTTTCCGTGCACCTCCACCTTGTTCTGCATCTTATCATCCTACCTAATCTTGCTTATACGGTTATACGTGGAAGAATATTTAAAACATACTCTGAGACAAGAGACATCCGCGTGTGAGAATGGTTCAGGTGGACCATCTTTCGCTTTTAGACAAAGAAAATTTCGAATGGAGAATGAAATTAGATAATTACGATGAAACAAAGACTAACCTTCATCCTAATCGGAAAAATAGCGATGGGAATCCTTGAGAATCTCGTGCTTTCTAAAAGGGGGTAATATAAGATAACCGTGATGACTTGATAAGTCTATTGGGCACCGTTTGAACTCGCTCTCACCCATGAATCCCGCATCCCTAAAGAAACTCTCAGACATGGCGTTGAGAGGTTTTGTAATCATGTATCCTGGGATTTGGTTCAGGCCCAGCATAAGGAGTCTGAAGCCTAGCCTTCTGCCTCGAAATTTTTCCAAGGTCTCGATGGCCCTTAGAACATAGACGGACTCCCCTTCCTTGGAGGGTTCTTTCCAGTTCGTTATGTAAACCCATGCGAGGATGGCATTGTCTTTCACTGTCACCATAAAAATCGGCCTTGGAAATTCTCTGAGCCAGGTTTTGAATGTTCTCGAGTATTCCACCATCCCAAGGCCCTTGAAAAATCCGAATCGTCCTTCAGATTGTGCACCGGGGAGACCTATTTCGAATTTATCGATGTTATCTGCACTCTCCAGTTTTATAAAGGTATAGACCCCACTTTTTGCGAGCTTTTTCACTGTTTCCCCTTCTGTAAGCTTCTTTAAATCCAGGCGAAGTAGAATATCCGGTTCCGAGGGGCGTCAAGTCACAGAACATTTTTCAGCCGTTATCATTCGAGGTAAAGCACAAAGATATCGGCGTTGTTTCTGAGGATCATGTTCAGTTCTGTCTTGGTAATCTTGGCTTTATTCAGTAGAATCGGAAGCCATTCTTCTGGCGCTATCTTTTTTACTCCATCGCTCCAGATCGCTGCGATTTGCGCGCATTTGACAAATTTCTCTCCAACCTTGATGCGTTCTGCAGCAGCATTTCTAAAGGTTTGATGGATGATACAGCATGTGTTTATTGCACCGGGCTTAATATTGCTGTTGTAGTATTCGGCAACGTCGTAATGCACATTGGAGAAGCTACCGATGCGTTTGGTGTACTCCTCCCAACCCCTGGCGAAAGGACAATCAGGAGTTACTATGCAGTTCTCAGTTCTCGTTTTCAGCACTTCAAAGGAGGATATTATGGACTCGCCTTTCCGCAATGCGTCAAGTAACTCTTCCCATGTTTTGTATTCCTCCTTGGGCATACTTTTCGCTAGAGAGGTTGCCAGACTCATGAGATATGTGTTCATGCCTGCTGCACCCTGTTTATCCGCGATATCCTCTAAAAAGAGGTAAGCTGCCACATCCACAAGAGGGTTGTCATCTATGAGGGTGCCACCCCTCCCTTTTCTATCTTCCATTCAACAACCCTCCTTTTCGATGGTAAATTTCTCGTTTTTCATTCTTCCACCTCCTCACCTTTCAATCTTGCTCCTCTCATCAGTATGGCGTACACGCATGTGTAGTTTCTGAGCAAGCTCCTGATGTAATCGGGATTTATTCCTATCTTCCTCAGGCTGTCCTCAGCTATCTTGGTCTCGCCTGTAAATCCTCTATTTGCCAGTTGAGAGCATTCCAAGGGCTGTTCCCCCACGGTTATGTTCTTGGAGACCTCTTCTCTAAACCTCTGGTGTATCACGCAGAAGTTACATACTGCTGTGTCTCGAATGCTACTGTTGTACTCCTCCGCCACTGCCTGGTCAGCTTTAGGTACCTCACCGACACTATATCTTATCCTCAATATCGTGGGGACAAAGACACATTCCTTGAGAGCATAGATATAACCTACCACGTCTCCGTCGGCATCGGTAATAGCCAGATCGGTCAATGCGGTCACATCTCCCTCTATTGAATAAGCTGTTCTACCCTCTCTGAGTGCCACGTTGAACGAGGGCCATCCCATATATGCTTCTTTCCCCATTCGTTTTGCAAGGCTCTCTCCAACTCTTGCCCAGTACTGTATTGTTCCCTCTACACCTGCTTTTTCACTCATATCTTGGATGAGTGAGACCAATGCTACATCAAGCACTATTCTTCACCTCCGTTGACTTTTTTATTTTCCATATAAACAGTATGTCTACCCCGTTTTGTGGTGGACATAATACGTTTATTCATCATTGACTGTAAGCATTCCTCTATCCTCTCGTTTGTCATTTCATCTCCGATCTCCTTTTTTATTCTCGATAGAGTGTAGCCCTTGCTCGGAACAATCGTGAGGATCAGCTTCTCATCTTCGCTCAGCCCATTTTCAATACCAGAAAGGGTTTTCTTTCTATCTTCTTTATTCTTTACTTTCTTCTCTGGTCGTTGCGCTGGGACCTTCTTTCTCTCCGAAAGCCGTGATGTTTCGAGTTCCTCCAACCTTTTGGATATGTCTTCAAGCTCTTTGGAAAGATTATTTTTCTCGGCGTTTTGCTCCTCCTTAAAGGTTCTTAACATTTCATCCAAATCGCCTTGCTTTGCCATTACCTCTTCAAAAGGGGCTTTATCCCGTTCTATATCCTCCTTTCCCACCTTCGATTCCCTCATTCTATTGATTTCTATCTCTATGGTATTTTGGCGGTTTGAAACGCTTCCCACCATGTTCTTCAGGTTGTCGATATGCTCTCTTAAAACGTCGATGTTTTCTAGAAGGAAGGTGGTTTTGTCCACTGCATACTCTTGACTTTTCAATTTTATCATGGCTCTGAAGTTCCTGGCCTTGTAGCCTGGGAGGTACTCAATAAGTTTGCTAAGAATTTCGTCATATGTGGTCTGAACCTGCTTCGCGGAGATCAGCTTGCGCTCTATCGCATTGGCAAGATTCCTTGTTTTGAGCATCCTGCCGTTGAAATAAAAGAGCTCACTACCGCTCGTCCTCGTTCTTACATCCTCTAAAGTCCGTGTTATGATATTCTCGGCATCATGAGAGCCGTAGTTGCGGCGGATCTCGCTAACCGCACCCGTTAAAGTGGATTCATAAACGCTTTCGAGAATATTCGGCGGTATCTTGGCCACATTCAAACTCTCTCCGAAACCAATCTCCTCCAAAATCTCGGTGGTCTTCTCATCAAGCCTCCCTAACTCTCTTATCATGTTGTGATAGGTGCCGTACTTTTTTGCACTATCCTCAATCCCCTCTATGACACCATCTATCTTTTTATCCAATGTGGCGATAGAATCCTCCAATCCCTTTATGGCCTGTTCATAGTCCTCTGACATCCTCGTCAATGCGGCAAAATCTACCTTCGTATTCAGTTCCGATTCTATGGTTTCTAACTCCGCAGAGAGTTCTTCCAATTCTATGGCAGAAATCCCTTCTCCCATCCCTGCAACCTCGGGTTCGATTTTAGCCAACTCCTCTTCCATCTCATCTATGCCCTCTTCGTCCCCCGCTTCCTCCTCCACCTCGAGCACAACCACACCTGTTGCTCCATGATCTTTTAGTCCTGCCCCCTCAATCTCCTCCTCTGCGGTAATATCGCTCTCATCTTTGCCCCGAGTATCAGAAGTGGGCGTTAGGCCATACCTAATCTTCGTCTCCGTATCCATCCTTACTTCTCTCAATTTTTCCAGTTCTTTTCTCATATCCGCCCTAAACGCGTACCTTTCCTCCTCCATCTTCATTCGCTCCTCTTTAATGGCCTTGAGCTCATACATCAGCTTTTCTCTGAGTTTAACAACATCATCATCTTCAATTTCTTCACCCATTTCGATATTTTCCTCCTCATTCTTTCTTTCCTTTTCCTGCCTCGCTCCCATTCCCTTACAGTGGCGTCCGTGGATTTTAAGGGCTCGATAATTCTTAAAAACCCTGCCGCATAAATGGCAGATTCTCTCATCAACCTCCGCTTTCTTCATGGTAGCATCTTTTTGGGCGTTCTTTCCGGCTCTGTGTTTATGTTTTTCCTCATGTTCGATATTCACAGAACCGATCTTTTCCTTCTCCTCCCAGACCTCGGTCATTTGCACAGCCTCACACAAAGGACTTCAATTTCTTTTCCATCTCAGGAACCCAGGTCTTCATGCATTCCCCGGCCACGATGTCCCCTCTTATTTCTGTTATGCGTTCGTTTATCACTTTGTCAATGAACATTCTCCATTGTTTATCGTTCATGTAGGCTGGAGCTGTGCCCAACTCATTAAAGACCAAGGTGATGATCTCATCCACCACGCCCACGCCGACCACGCTTTTGATCTTTTTCTTTAGGAAATTCAGTATTTCTATGTTCTTCTTATACTCCCTGGTATGCTCAAACCTTTCTTTGAAAAGTATTCTGCTCAATTTCTTAAGTTCGGCAGAAACCTCTGGGGGATATTCAGCCATCACCTTATCGTTGATTGGTTTTACTTCTAATATGTGCTTTAATACTGTGCTCGCAACGATAACTCCATCGATCACATCATGAATTTGAGATATCTCAACATTTTTTCCGATAATCGATACCAAAAAGGCGTTATCACCGACACCCGAGATCATTATAGTGCCTTCTTTGAACTGCTGAATCGACACCTTGAGATTCTCTGATTGAAGCTGTAAACAGATGTGCGGCATGTTGGATTTTATCAGGTTCATCAGATGGTACTGCAAAGGGGTCAGTTGCTCCGGTATGTAAGACGAGAAGATTCTTCCGTCGACACCCATGAAAAAAGCCATGTCTATTTTGTTTTCTTTACAAAGCCTCCTTAGTTCTATGCCTAGTAGATGCTTCAATAAAGTGATGTTCTCCGCTTCCAAGGTTTTTTCCATCTTCCTTGCCACTTTCTTTGCCTCCTTGGTTTCTCGAGAGGGCTATGCAAAGTGTTTACATCAATTTCTAACTCGAATTTTTATTTTAACTTCAACGAGTCGAACAATATCTGCAGGATTTCCTCTGGCGAATAATCGTATGCCCAACTCTCCTTGGTGATCTGTAGCTGCTTGATCACATCTTCTGATGCTTTCAAATCCTTTGCAGTTTTTATGGCCTTGTCAAATACTGCACCGTAGTCCTTTGATTCATCCTTGACGATCTCCATAGGCGTGGTTCTTATTATAGCACCCAGGCCTCGTGCAAATATGTATGGATAAACGCTTTCTCCGTGCTTCGTGCCCCTCATCTTGATGATCTTCAAAGTCCTGTTGAAGGCACCGCCGATGGGGTAGTATTCCAAATGTATGGCTCCATCCGCCAGATAAATGGGTAAGAGAACATCCGCTCCCACCGTTTCACCGGGTCTTGAATGTTCCTCCACAGTGGCGAAAACCACGCCCAATTCTTTTAGGGTGTAGAAGAGCTTACCTATAAGCTCCCTTTGTAGCAGTTTATCCTGGGTGGCCCAAATTACGGGCGTCAAGGGATCGATCACTACCCTCGTCTTTATATCGTAATCGCTCCTGGCCTTTACCAACTGGGGTAATTGTTCGTCTATCATCTTCTTGAAGTTCTTGCCTTTGAGATGTATGAAAAACAGGCTCTTTTCAAAATGCTTTTTCATGTCCCACCCCATCCATTCGGCTTCCTTCATTATCTGTTCTGGGGATTCTTCCATGGTGACGTACAATCCCTGTTCCCCCTTTTCTATGCCATGCATTAGGAACTGTGTTCCGAACGTGGTTTTTCCTGTTCCGCTGGAGCCCACACATACCACTGCGAACTTGTCTCTAAATCCGCCCTCGATTATTTGATCCAGTCCAAATATCCCTGTATTCAATCTTACATCTTTTTCTGTTTCTTCTTTCTCTGCCATCTTATATTCCTCCTAAATTTTTTATTCAGTTAATTTCACATATTTAGAGATGAGCTCGGCAAAGCTTTTACTCTTCTTTGCCTCCTCCGTCAAATTCACAATATTTGATTTGTCCACCATGATAAACGGCTCAGGATTTATAGTTTCGTTCAATGCCTCGGCAAAGGAATCCTTTGCAGCGATTGCAGAACTTATCTCTGATAAACTCTTCCATGGGGGATCGAAGTCCTCTTCCAATGACCTAAGACCCTGTGCGAATTTTTGATAGGTGGAGCCTATCTCGGTGATCTTATGATCCTTATCAACGATTTGATAGCTTTGAAGCACCTGCAATCGATATTCAACTGCCCCTTCTTCCATAAGGTTCTCTACTGCGAACTTTTTGATATCGAACTTGGAACTTATTATCTTATCTATCAAAGCACCATCCAAGTCATCCAATGCTATCTTGTAAACTCCTATGGGCTGCAGGTCCACTTTAAATTCACAATAATCGTTTCCTTCCCTGGAACATTTCGTCTCCTCCACTGAACATGGCAGATCAAGGTCCTTCACAAAGAATCTCAGGAGGGCTTCGGATGTTATAAAGCATATCTTGCCGCTTTTTTGGGAGCGGTAGAGCTTGCAGATCTCGCATTCTTTGAAACAGAAAGTATATTGGAACCTGCTCACATCAAATATCTCCAGGTTGCCCAAGCCCATTTGAGAGAACAGTTCTTGCATAAATTGGAATAGGCCTGTATTGGATATCTGAGCTGGATTCATGCATTTTAGCAGCTTTCTTGACTCCTTCCAAGGCACGCGAGAATTTTCGATTGCAACGGCGATCTTCGACTCGATTTTCATGAGTTTCTCAAGCGAAGACACCGCCTCAGCAAAACTTTCAAATAGCTTAGGAGTTTGATTCCCTGGTTCATCCATTTATTACCTCCAAGTTCTTCAATAGCTCCCTCTCATCAGGTGAGAACATACCGTATGCCTTTTCTGTAAGCTTTCCATCCTTATTGATCAATTTTTCCTCTTCAGCCAATGTGATGAGTTTTTGTGTCTCCTTGGCAGTTAATTGCAAAAGGGTGGCAAAGGTCGAATGGTCTCTAACACCCAAGGACCAGAATTTTATCAGGTTTTTTAGACTGTCCTTCATCTTCTCCTTTCTTCTCGGGTGAATATAGGGCATTAAAAAGTGCCTGAGAGCCAACAAACGCTCAGCATGTTTACCTGTGACTATAACCTCTAATGATGGCGATTGGAACCTCAATTTTGTAGGGTTCTCACAAACCACCTCGACATTATCAATATCTTTTATGGGAAGGTCGTACCATCTTTTTTTATCTTTAAACACGATATTTTTCAGTGAGAGGAAGAGTTCGCCCTCTATCAATATCAAATTGATGCTACCCTCAGATACAAGACCTTGGTTGATACTGAAATCAACATCTTCAATCTTATAAAGCTCCATAGTATCTACCTAATGTGAGCAAATAAAATTTATCGCTTAAATAACTTTCTATAAAATTCTTAATTTTTGTAAAAAAACAATTTATGGTATAATTTGTAATTAACAACAGCCAGCATGTTTTCGATAGGTATATGGTATAATTAGTAAATATAATCTAAGGAGGTCTTGTTTTTTTATCTGGCATCACGAGTATACTATCTATTTTCGTGATGGGACGCTTGTTTCTACCGTCATGGATCAGCTCAACAAGACCGAATTTCTCCAATGCCTTGATATCATCGTAAACGTTCTTGTAATTCCTTTTAAGCTCACTTGCCAAGGTTTTTATGGATTTTGTGTTGTGTGAAGAGAGGTAATCCAATATTTCCATCCTTTTGGGGCTCATCATCCCATATATTCCCAGGTTTTTGAGGACGATCTTCTCTGTAATCCTCGTATCATCCTCATTTAATGCCTTCCATATCATATAATCATCTACATACTCAGGATTGCGACACTTATTTACAGAGAATTTTTGATGCAAGCTCTCTATTGAATCGTATTTTTTCTCTAAACGGCTCTTCTCAGCCATTATCTGCACCTTTGAATACGATTTTGATATTTCGGTCAGCATCCGATTCCCTCAAAACTATCTGCTTCACAATTCCGATACGTCCATGGCCATCAAGTTCCTCCGAAATATCCCAACGAGCTTCAATACCTCTTTAAGGGGCTTTTCACGGCACGGTTTTTGCTCTACCAACGCGTTGTTCTCATCGTATCTATCTACATGGGGTGATTGTTCAAGGTTGTCCCATCTTACTGCAGGCATCCATATACCATGTTTTCCCTTGATTTTATAGGTGTAACTGAAGTATTTTATCTTGCCCTCCTTCTCTATCTCCAATGTGTCTAGTATCTCATTCTTGTGTATCCAAATCCTCTGCTTACGTATCTCCACACATGCACCGAAAGTGAATGTGATACTTAATACATAAATATATCGAGGCCCCCAATAATCGAGATATGGTCGTAATTCCTAAATAAATCCATCGTTTACAGGCACTCCTAAGTCAGAATTTAAAATACGGATAAAGCAACGATTTCAGTTCTTCTATATTTTTTTCGGTGGTTATCCGGGGTTTTCCCTCCTTGAACAGGGAATCGCTGCGAACGTCGATTGCCTTCGAATATGGTTGTTTTTCGTTGGATAATGCTGCGATTATGGAGTGGGCGAGTTTTCCGTTGTAATTTGTATACCCGCCTTCCATGAGAATCGTAAGCTTCCTTCCCATCTCCTCCCTTAGTTTACTGACCAACTTATAATATCCTTCACAGGTCATTCTCATGTTGGTGTTCTCTTCGCTAAAATGGGCGTCAAAGCCATTACAACCGATAACGAAGTCAGGGGAGAATTGATGATACAAGGGCAATACGACCTGGTCCATCGCCATCAGAAGTTCCTCATCACCCGAGGAGTTTGGAAGGACTATATTGACGTTGGTCCCTCTACCTTCTCTCGCCCCAATCTGTCTAATGAAACCGTTATGTGGATAAAAGTCTATTGGATCCTGGTGCAATGATACAGTTAGGACTGATGGGTCCTCATAGAAAATCTTCATCGTCCCATCCGCAGCATGGGCATCCCAATCTATTATCATTATTTTCTTTAACCCCTTCCAATTCTGAAGGTATCGAGCCAATATCGCGCCGTTATTGAGTATGCAATATCCACCGTAACTGTCATTGCTAGCATGGTGGCCCGGCGGTCTGATCATGGCAAAGGAAGTGTCGAAAATGTTTTCTAGTACCATTTCGGATGCCTTGATCGCCCCCCCAACAGCGAGAAGGGCGTATTTTAGGGAATTCTTCGTTAAATAGGTGCTGTCCCCCAGAAATCCCCCTCCTTTTTTGCAAAAGTCCTTGATAAAATCGATATATCTCATCTCATGCACGAGCAGGGCATCTTGCTCCCTAGCAGGCTCAAATTCTTGGATAAGAACACAATTTTGATCGAATACCCTTGCCTCGGTTGCCAAAAAATCCATTATGCTGGTCAGTCTCTCAGGATCCTCTGGGCTGCTAGTTTTCGGTTTATGACCAGTATGGGCTTCATTGTAGATTATCGATATTATATTCGTTCCCATGGCCATAGCCATCACCATAATTTTCCTGAATTGTGGTTATAATTCCTGAGTTTTTATGTACGACTTTATTAGCTATATGTTTTTCCCACTAATTATCAAAAATTTTTTATATTCACATCAATCTACGATTGAACATGGCCGAACCCATCTTGGAGAACGATTCTGTCTTGCTTATTGACGGTAAGGGTAACAAGATACACCTTTTCGCCAAGAATGAGATTAAGAGGATCAAAGGACTGGGCGTCTACAACCCTAAAGAACTTATAGGCAAGAACTATTACGAAGACATCACGATCGGCAACAGAAAATTCATGATTCTTGTCCCTTCAATTTTCGATAAAATCTCAACAATTGAGCGCAAAGCGCAGATCATCCTACCAAAGGACGGTATGTTCATTATTTTTTATTGCGATATAAAATCAGGGGATAGAGTTGTAGAAGGAGGGGCGGGTTCAGGTGCTCTAACCATACTTTTAGCGAATTTTGTAAAGCCGAAAGGCAGGGTTATTACCTACGAGAAAAGGGACGATTTCGCAAGGATAGCGAAAAAGAACGTGAAGAGCGCTGGCCTGAATGAGTATGTGGAAATCAAGAAAGGCGATGTTATAGAGGCCATAAACGAAAAAAACGTGGATGCCATGGTTCTTGACATCCCGAACCCTTGGGATGCTTTACAAAATGGGTTGAGCGCGTTAAAATTGGGGGGGCATATTGCAAGTTACTCACCAACAACAAACCAAGTGGAGAGAACAGTCAATGAAATGAGAAAGTATGGCTTCTTGGGGATCAAAACCTTAGAAACCTTGCAAAGGGAGATGGTGGTCGGGAAAAGAGGAGTGAGGCCGAGCTTTGATGCTCTCGGTCATACCGGTTATGTGACTTTTGGAAGGAAGGTCAAATAACAGGGCAGATAAAAATCAATAAAATCGCAATTGAATCCGCCCAGTTTCGTCTTCCGAATATTTCGTCTTTTATTGAAAATTCCTCTACTATTCGAAGTTAAGAAAACTTTAAAGAGATTATAGTATAGGGCAAAATTTAAATTGCTTAAAACATATTACAATATGTTATATGTAAGGGGGTATATTATGCCAGTAAATTGGAAAAGAAAGGGCGTGTTAACGGCTATTATGGCATTTGTAGTGCTTTTGAGCGTTATTGTGCCGGTTTTGGGTGATTCTTCAGTATTTAGGTATGATGAAAAGCGAACAGGGAATTCTGGGCTTGTCAGCGATATTACGGATCCTGAGCCAAGATGGACCTTTGATACCATAGCGGACACAGGCTCGGTACCGATGGCTGGAGATATCAATGGTGATGGAAAAATGGAAATAGTATGGGGCTCCAGTGACGGAACGCTTTACGCATTGGATGAGAATGGTCAAGAGGTTTGGACTTTCCAAGGAATAGGCCCCCTGTATGCTCCGCCAGGTATTGCCGATATAGATGGCGATGGAATGATGGAGGTTGTAATAGGAGGATATTTACAAGGTACGGGAGACCCCAACCTCTATGCAGTGAACGGAGAGGATGGAAGCCTGTTATGGATATTCTCAACAGCTGATAATGGAGCCTCATGGGAGGAAGGATTCGAGGCATCACCATCCTTTTATGACGTGAATTCGGATGATATTCTTGATGTGCTCATAGGCACTAGGGATCGGAATTTCTATGCTCTAAATGGCCCTGATGGGTCTATTCTTTGGGAGAGCCAATTCGAACACTTCATCCGCGCGTCATCACCAATCGGAGATATCGATCACGATGGAAATGACGAGATCCTTGTTGTAGATAATCATGCAAAGGTAAGGTTATTCGAAATGGATGGAAGTATTGATTGGGAGATTTATGCAACCTATAGCATTGTAGCGACACCTATTTTCGCTGATCTTACTGGTGACGGATATGATGAGATAATCATGTTTTCTGTCGGATGGGCTGCTATGGGGATATTGGGTGTGGCAATGGTATATGACTACCAGGGTAACCTACTTTGGAGCAACCAGGATCATACATTCTTTTACTCCTCCCCTACACTTTATGATGTGGATGGTGATGGACTTCTTGACATCCTGAACGTTGACTCCAATGACCAGGTTCTTATAGCCTATAGAGGCTTTGATGGAAAAATACTCTACACGGCAGAGCCTTTTGTAAAAAATTTCATGTCACCTGGTCTATCAACGGCTGATATAGATGGTGATGGGGAAATAGAGGTGCTAGTGGGAGGCAATCCAAATCTATATAGCATAAACGCTGCTGATGGTTCAGTTGAATGGGTTTATGATACCGACGGTGAGAGGGTAGGCGGGCCCCTGGTAGCCGA
>JAZGAR010000252.1:0-4195 GCA_036475875.1 Thermoplasmata archaeon | reverse complement strand
TTACTGCTTTTTTCACAGCCTTCTTTGCAGCTTTCTTTTTCTTGACAACTTTCTTCACAGCCCTTTTAGCCACTTTCCTTACTGCTTTTTTGACGCTCTTTACTGTTGCCATCCTCTCACCTCCTGCATTTTTTTAAGAAGCATAAGAACAAATTTATTCTTATGCTTCCTCTTGCAATTGAGACTATCAATTTTACGAAACACTGTCAATAATTTAGTTGCCTTTTTTTAAATCTTTTTTAGACTACAGAATAACGACAAACTACTCTTTCAGGCATTGTCCTCCCTTTTTCCAACTATAGTTTATCAACGACAAAATACTATAGAAATTGATTACACCGATTTAAGATTCTTGATGGATCTTTAAACAAAAAACTTTTCCTCTTTAGTATTTTAGTCTAATGGAATACATGCACTGAAATAATATTAATAAAGATAACGTATGGGCATTATACCAACATTAAAACCATTGCACTCAACGAGGTGCTGGCAGCATGCACCGCTCTGTGAGCGGGGGAGAATGCCGGTTCTATAAAAAGTATCTCTTCCTTTCTCGTAAGCGCCGCCTTGTAGGCGAGAGCTTCACTTTTTTAATTTATCTACAGTTTCCTTCCAGCCAACGAGGCTATGGCCTTCCTCTCTTCTTCTTCAAATACACCTTCCCTGTAAAAAAACAAATGGAAGTCTCCGAACATTTTCAGCAGTTCATTTGGCTGAAGTAAATATTCAGGGTTTCTTGGAGGTCCTATCTTTTTCTGCTCAACAGTATACGTTTCGAAGAGCACAACCCCACCTTTCCTCAATCCATCTTTAATTGCAGGGACCAGTGATCTCTGGAGATAATAAAAGTCTATTATAAGGTCGTAATTATCAGGTGGAATCAAATACCCTTCAAGGTCTGCATGGATGAAGTTCACCGTTAGTCCGTCTTTTTCTGCCACCTTTGAACCCCTCTCTATCGCCACATGAGAATAGTCAACGGCATCGACATCATAACCGTTCTTTGCAAGAAAGATTGCATTTCTTCCCTCACCACAGGCAATATCCAGGGCCCTGCCCTTCGAAAGTTGAGGCAGGAGTTCTGTAAGTAACACGCCGGGTCTCCTCGGTTGAACACCTTCACCACTTAAATATCTCTTGTCCCAATCTTGCATTGCAGTATGTACTCTTAAAATACTATCTGTAATATCATACCCCTTATTATTGACATCTATGTACCATTAAAATAAGCTATCAATACAAGGGAACAAAGTCAATTTTGTTTCCAGTGCAAAAACCTCTGGAAATTGAAAAAACCGTCGTTCGTGATTCGTGGTTAGTGATTCGATTCACGATCCACGATAAACGATACACGAACCACGCCGCAATACGATGACATTGTCTCGCCAAAACTATGTTGTCTATACACAACGTCATAAATAGATGCGCATACAGAGTGTTATAAAATATGATGACTTTACGAACCATACCACGGCTATATCCCATCATAGATGATACATTCGTCCCTCTTGCCATGATGGAGGAAACAACCAATGTAATTGTTGGTGGGGGTGCAAAGATACTGCAGTTGAGGGCAAAGAATCTATCCTCTGGTGATTTTTTAGATGCGGCAAAAATCATCAGAGAGATAACCAAAAAAAGTGAAGTGATATTTATTGTTAACGACAGGCTGGATGTGGCAATACTGTCTGACGCCGATGGCATACATCTCGGCCAACGGGACATGCCAGCATGTGAGGCAAGGAGGCTTCTCGGAAGAAGCAAGGTCATCGGTATCTCAACACACAATTTAAAAGAGACCTTTGATGCAAAGATACTACCGATAGATTATATCTCATTCGGCCCTATATGGCCAACCACTACAAAGGGCGATGCAGAAGCCGCACAGGGACTCAAGATGTTGTCTGAGGTGCTGAAGGCTGTGGATATACCGATAGTAGCCATAGGCGGTATCACAGAGGCAAGGCTGAGCGAGGTCTTGAATAAGGGGGCAAGTAGTGCGGCAATGATTTCGGATATATTTTCATCCAATGATATAAAAGAAAAAGTCAAAAGGCTTATAAAAAAATCTGAAAAAGGGGGTACACCTTTGGCTTAGATGACACCCCCCCTTCAGGGTCAATATTTTTGCAGATGCAATTCGAGTTTTGCGATTAGTGTTTCTCTTTTGTCATAAAATCGTTGTATGCAACCATGCCATGCTCACCTACGTCGAGACCCTCCATTTCTTCCTCTTTGGAGACCCTGAGGCCCATGGTGGCTTTAATCACCCCAAAGATGATGAGGGACGTTACCCCACAGAAAACTCCAAAAGCTATGACACCCGTCACCTGCTTTCCTAATTGGGCCATCCCTCTCATATCGCCAAAGATTCCAACGGCCAGGGTCCCCCATATACCGCAAACAAGGTGTACAGAAATAGCACCCACAGGATCATCGATTTTGATTCTGTCGAAGAAGAGTACGGCGAGCACCACAATAATCCCTGCAATAGCCCCGATGAAAAGGGCGGACCACATGTACATTTGATCGGCGCCTGCCGTAATGCCAACTAGTCCAGCCAAAATACCATTCAAGGCCATTGAGAGATCAGGCTTTTTGCTGACAAACCAGGAAGTATACATGGCAGCCAACCCACCCATCGCAGCAGCAACGCAAGTTGTCATCAAGACGCGAGAGGTTGCACCCGGATCAGCACTTAAAACCGACCCACCGTTAAATCCAAACCACCCTAACCAGAGCAGAAAGACCCCGATGGTAGCCAGGGGCATGTTATGACCAGGAATGGGTTTGATTCCGCCACTGATGTATTTGCCCAGACGAGGCCCAAGCAAAATGGCACCCATGAGAGCACCCCAACCACCAACAGAGTGAACCAGCGTAGAACCAGCAAAATCATAAAACCCCAATGAATCAAGCCATCCGGCGCCCCATTTCCATGAGCCAGCGATTGTATATACAAAGGTAACGTATATGGTGGTAAAGATCATAAAAGAACTAAGCTTGATACGTTCGGCCACTGCTCCGGAAACGATAGTAGCAGCTGTTGCAGCAAACATCCCCTGGAATAAAAAGTCTGTCCAGTAAGTGTATCCGCCGCCTGCATACTCGGTGGTCAACCCAGCCGCATCAGTTTGAATATAGACTCCTGGGGCAAGTCCCAGCCATCCATCAATTATCCAGTTATCGCCTGGATACATAAGGGCAAAACCAATAATGGCATAGGAAATAATGCCCACACAGACAATAAAGGTATTTTTAAATAAGATGTTTACGGTATTTTTCTGCTGGGTTAATCCGGATTCCAGGGTTGCAAAACCCAGGTGCATAATAAATACCAGTCCCGCAGCCAGCATCATCCAGACGTTATTAGCCGCAAATAGTCCATCAGAGATTCCGCTTTCGGCCATGGCCACCCCCGGAGCTAACACCCCAAAGAGCAAAACTATTAGACCCCATTTTGTTGAGAAGAATTTCTGCATAATACCTCCTTTGAGCTCAAACAGATGTTTTCTAAACCCCTCTTTCTTTACAGCGCCTCCTCACCTTTTTCACCGGTCCTTATCCTCACCGTTTCTTCCACCTGCGAAACAAAAATCTTGCCGTCTCCTATCTTTCCAGTCTTAGCCGCCTCTACAATCGCATCCACAGCCTTTGCGGCCATAGCGTCTGTGGTAACCACCTCTATCATCACCTTTGGAAGGAAGTCGACAACATACTCCGCTCCCCTATATAGTTCGGTATGTCCCTTCTGTCTTCCGAACCCCTTCACCTCAGTAACGGTCATCCCCTCTATCTGGATATCGTTCAGGGCCTTCTTGACCTCGTCGAGCTTAAAGGGCTTTATGATGGCCTCTATCTTTTTCATTCTGCCTTCACCTCTCTTTCATGCAGGATTAAAATCCCGTCTACTGTCCCCTATCCTTGAAATCCCCAGGCCTTCTAATTATGAACCACCGAAAGACCTCGGAAACCTATCCTATTGATAGATCTATCAGCAAGAACCAAGTGGTCCGGATTAGAATGAGTATGTAAATTCAACGGCAATCGTGTCCGAACTGTCCTCAATCCTTTTAACAGCAGCCTTATTCTTGAAGACATTCTCATCGGACTTTTCGTAGCGATATTCAACAAGCATACCCGCCCCGCCGCCAAGAGAGAATGTGGGGGCGATGGTAAATACCGTTCGTTTCTC
>JAZGAR010000251.1:0-7054 GCA_036475875.1 Thermoplasmata archaeon | reverse complement strand
ATAGCGAGACTGTCGAAAAAGCCATTTTAGAGAGCGGTGTCTTTTGGGTGAAATCCCTCTGTGGTGATCCTTTCTAACGATCTCCGATCGGTGGTATTGGAATTATTACTATTGTAGCTTCCCTCCCGCTATGTAGGGGGTGGCAGTTTCCCTATCACCTTCCTGTTTTCCTCTTACGTAAACCCATAGTCTATACACCCATAGTTCACAATCTTCCCGATATTGTGCACCATGCAGTAGAGTAACCACTGGATATTGACCTTTACTTTGCTCCGTAATGTGAAGCGGTCTAATCTCTTTAGGTACCTGATATTGGCAAACACAGGCTCTATAATAGCCAACCTTTGATGATAGATGGCGCGCCCCTGGTGGGTGTCTATTTTTTCAGCCATTTCCTTGGTAAGGTTACCGGATACATGACCGATAGGGATGTTCAAATGCCGTCGCTTCACCTGTGTGCCCCTGAGACACCTGCCCCTGAGCTGACAACTCTTGCAATCCTGCGCATCGGCCACATATCTTCGATACACGATACCATCTTTTATGAACTGCTTTACCTCGCGTTTCAGTCTTTTTCCCTGAGGACAGACATACTCATCGGTTGACTCATCACGTTGAAAATCTTCCAGGCTAAACCGTTTTCCTCTGTGAGGCCTCCATCGTTGCTGTGTGGCAAATCTTGGGTCCCTCCTTCGGAAGTTCTTATCAGGGATGTAGGCGTCAAGGCGCTCATCCTCACATTTGTTGAGATTAGTGGGGCTGTGGTAGTTGCTGTCTGCGACTAAGATCTTCTCCTTCAAGCAATCCTCACTATGACCAATCGCCTCCATGTTTCCCTTCGCCCCATCAAGCAGTGGGGGAACGTGATAATGATCCTGTCCGTCTCCAAAAGCTTCACCAGAAACAATGACCTGGTGTTTGTTGTCCACCAGGGCCTGCCCATTATATCCCTGAATGGTACCGTGAGAGGTCATCATTTTTGCTGATTCGTTATCAGTGATATTGCTTGTGATTTCCCTGCCTTGTTTGCCGATTTTTGCTCCATGCTCCTTTAAGAATCCTTCAATACGTTGTGCCTTCTTCTTTAGCCTGTCAATGTGTTTCCCTCTATTTGATCCATCCAGTGGTCTTTCATTGTTTTCATCATCCCTTTTATCTGCTTCAACCTGCTCTTCAAGCAGCTGCGCAACCTTGTTCTCGATCTTGTCCTTTTTCCTGTTCAGATCCGAAATCTTGCCACTCCACTCTTTGGAGGCATTTGAGGGAAGCTTACAACCATCTAAAGCGAAAAAGGTTGCTCCGAGAAGATTCTCCTGCTCACACACTAATAACACATCCCTGAACAGAGGCAGGATCTCATCTTTCATCGATGAGACAAATGCCGCTATGGTGCTGTGGTCAGGGTACTGGCAACAGGACAGCGCCATGAAGGTCACGTTCTCCTGGCATGCACGCTCGATCTTGCGGGAGGAAACTAACCCCCGAGAATAGGCGAACAGGATAACCTTCAAAAGGATCTTGGGTTCATAGGCCCAACGGCCTGTCTCATCATTGCTGTATCTCTCATCGAAGATAGCCATATTCATGCGGGTCTCCACCAGGGTATGAATCGCAAACTCCAAGGTCCCTGGCATGAGCTGCTCTTCAAGCGAGATAGGTATCAGAACTTCCTGGGAATAATTGTAACTCTTATACTTGGCCATATCTGCTCCCGTCTTATATTGAGTTTATGAAATCAATCTTTGTTCGTAGGCTAAATATTGCATAGCACACAATGAGGCATTTGTCCATTATATTTTAAATTATTTCAATATATTAGGCTGTTTTTAGTTGCTCAAATATGAGATTTCTTAGAGGTACTTGAAGAATCGGGGACGGGGGAATTTATAAGGAGTGAGTTTTGTGATTTGAACTTTTTCGACAGTCTCAGCAGTAATCGTTTGTATCGACCTAAATGGATTCCATGCAATATATGGGACATGAACAATGAAAGCAGAGCCATTTCTGACTCCGCCTTCATTAATTTCTGTCTTCTTTTATGAATCTCCCTCCCGAATCCTGCAAGGCCGACTTAGGTGTTGAACCAGGGCTTGGCGACGCATAGGATGTTGGCGTTGGCTTTTGCTGGCGGCCTTGCCTTCACTTCCCACAATCCCAGATATTTGAGGATCTTTTTTATGATCTCACCATCCTTTATGAAGCTTAAAATCTTCATTTTTCCGTGGCACTTGGGACACGTGAGGGGGGCTACTTCATAAATCTTTTGAATCAACCTTGCCCAGTTCTTTCGGCACTCTTTTGATGATCCGCCTGGTTCCAGGATGTAAGGTATGAGGCCATCCTGATTTTCTTTTTGCCGCTTGCCTCGTGAAACATTACTATAATAGCTCCGTCAGAGGCGGACAGGCGCCATATCTGACCATCTGTTCACCCTTGTTAGGCACTACACATGGCCGCTAGCCACTCCAGGGCATCAAAGACCTTCTCCTCTTTCACACTTTCATATTCTTCACAAGTGTTCCCAGGTTTGAAGTAGCCCACCAAGGTATTGATACCATTTCTCGGAACAGGGAGATAGGGGGATGGAAGAATTTCTTGATCCTTAAAGATAATAGGTGTCATCTTTTGTATACAGACTAAAGATATATGTCATCTGTTATATACATCATGAGCGATGTTTTAAAGGGTCTACTCGTAAAAAAAGATTGTGATTTCGATGGGATATTAAATTTGAACTTAAAAGGCATGAAACTTGCTATAACCAGGCTTTGAGTGATCAGATCAAAACCCACTGATTATTTAAACGGCATTAGATATAAGCAAAGCTAAGCAAATATGAACTGTTTATCTAAGGGAATGAACGATAAACTATTGGAATAAAAAACAAGGAAACATATTTACAAAGCTGAAACAATTTTCACATATTGTCTTTGGAAATAGCGTGAAATGGGTTAGCGCAAAAAATTCTAAAGGTAGAGATTCCAAGATTCCAAAGAAACTTGGCTTTACGCTGTAAGGGTAATGGTGCTTGCAGGATATGAGAAATGAGCAAGATATTAGTGGTAGATGACAAGAAGGGGAAAGACTAGTGGACTTTAAAGCACTCCATGATATAGCCAACAAGATTCACTCGGCGGAAGATATTAACGAGATCCTCATTAGCCTTAAGGATCAGATTCTCAGTTTGTTTGATGCAGATCGAAACACCATCTATGTATTGGATGGCACAAAGAAAGAGATCTATTCACGTTTTAAGGCAGGGGATTATCCCAAAGAAATCCGTGTCGCCATTAATAACAAGAGTATTGCTGGGTATACAGCCAACACAGCCCAAATAACCAATATCGCCAATGCCTACGACAGACATGAATTGAGCATGATCAACAAGGATCTTTCTTTTGACAAAAATTGGGATGAGGAGACAGGCTATGTTACAAAACAAATTTTGACTGTCCCCATTTTTTTCAAAAACTATGTCATAGGGGTCTTTCAGCTCATCAATAAAAAAAATGGCGCCAGATTCAGGCTGGAAGACCAGAATTCGGCGGTGGAGATGGCAAAGGTTCTGGGTATAGCCTTTTCCAATCATCAAAAATTGGCTCAGAAAGTGAAAAAGCGTACCAAGTTTGACTACCTTCTCAAAAATGGTTTTATAACAAACAAGGAACTGGGGAGAACCATTACAGTGGCTCGGGAGCAAAAGACCTCAATTGAATCCTATCTCATTAATGAGATGAAGGTCAAAAAAGAGGAGGTCGGTAGATCCCTTGCAGAGTATTACGATTGTGAATACGTCCCCTTTGACCAGAACTATCCCATCCCTGGTGACCTCTTGGCCAAATTGAAACAGGCTTATCTGGAAAGCAACCTGTGGGTACCTCTGTCTAGGGAAAACGGCAAAGTCAAAATTCTCATAGACAATCCCCAACAATTGGACAAGATTGATAGCGTGAAATCTCTGATCCCTGCAGAGAAATACGAGTTTGCCGTGGGGCTTAGAGAGGATATAGCGCAATTTTTGGAACATTTTTACAGAACGCTAGAGACTCAAGATAGTGGTTCAATAGACGATATCCTGGGCAAACTGGGCATGCAAGAGGAAGAAAAGGGGGAAGGTGCTACGGAAATGCTGACGGAAGATGACAGCGCCGTTGTCCAGTTCGTCAATAAGATGATTACTGACGCATATAAGGAGAATTGTTCAGACATCCATATCGAACCCTATCCAGATAAATCGGGTGCAGAAGTCAGGTTCAGAATTGACGGTGTGTGCCAGAGATACCAAACAATTCCCTACCATTATCGGCGAGCCGTGGCCTCTCGGATAAAAATTATGGCCGATCTGGATATCTCTGAGCGCAGAAAGCCCCAGGACGGGAAGATCAAATTCAAGCAATTTGCTCCCCTTGATATCGGGCTCAGGGTCGCTACCATCCCCACAGTAGGAAGAGAAGAGGATGTTGTTATGCGTATTCTGACAGTTGGAGAGCCGATTCCTCTTGATGCCATGGGAATGGTTGAAAGAGACTACAATCGCTTGATCAACATGATCACCAAACCTTATGGTATTGTCCTTGTTGTGGGACCCACTGGAAGCGGTAAAACAACCACCCTGCATTCTGCACTGGCCCATATCAACAACCCGCAAACCAAGATCTGGACGGCCGAAGACCCGGTGGAAATCACACAGAGAGGACTCCGCCAGGTTCAGGTAGTGCCAAAAATAGGGTTCGATTTTGCTGCAGCCATGCGCTCTTTTCTAAGGGCAGACCCCGATGTGATCATGGTGGGCGAGATGAGGGACCATGAGACGGTAGCTACCGGCATTGAGGCATCTCTCACAGGCCATCTGGTCTTCAGTACAGTTCACACAAACACCGCCCCAGAGACCGTCACCAGACTGCTGGATATGGGCATGGACCCTTTTAATTTCGCTGATGCCCTTCTTGGTGTCCTGGCGCAGCGACTCGTCAGAACGCCCTGCAAGTCATGCAAGGAACCCTATCACCCTGACTGCAAGGAATACGATAGTCTTGTTCAGGCCTATGATGGAGATTTTGATGCCCTTGGATTTTCCTACGGGGATGATCTGACCCTCTATAAGGCAACTGGTTGCGATGAGTGCGGTAATTCGGGCTATAAGGGGAGAACAAGCATCGTTGAGCTTCTAGACGGTACCGACGAGATGAAGTCCTTGATCCAAAGTAAGGCAAAAATGGAGATATTGAGGGAGCAGACCATAAGGGATGGAATGACAACTCTCATGCAAGACGGGATCAGAAAGGTATTTCTCGGGGTTACCGATCTCCAGCAGGTTCGGAAGGTCTGTATCAAGTAAACGGCTTAATCCATCGCCCCGGAATAGCCCGAGGCGGGATTCGCAGGGCTTGTGAGGAGATCGGTTCACCAAGGCATAATCTTCATCCTCACGGTTTAGCAGTGATTCTTTATGGATACCATTGCGAAACCGAATAGATAAGAACTCCCTTTTTGTGGGAAGGAGTATAGGTAAACTACGGTTGTCTGTCAATGAAAAATCTGAGGCATGATTTCACGTCAAATATCTATAAATCCAAGAAAAATGAGAGAGGTGGGTCTATGGAATGATTTAGCTTGGTTCTGTGATATTTTTCAGGTATGAAAAGTATAGACTTGTAACACAATACGAAAGTTTTTCGGACTTTTATTTTTCCACAATCATAGCAGAAACATGCAATACTGCCCATCCTTTCAATACCACCGTATATTGTACCTTTTTCTCGTTGTTGCTTTAGCCCAGAGAACTAGTTATTTGTGAACCAGGAATCGGAGCCAGGATGATATTTGACTTGACAACAGCCAAATATTAGATATTAAATAGGCTAAATATAACTTATTTTCAGTAGCCTGTAAGCAAAACGGTACCATAACCCTAACCTTCTGGAGTAAGCTATGAGAAAATCTTACCAGAGGGTGCTGATAACAAAGCCTCTAAGGGACTTTTATACCTCCCTGGAGGCTTTTCTATTTTGGGGGGTGATCCCATGACTGAAGAGGGCTTTAAACGTAAGCTCACCGCTATCCTGAGTGCCGATGTTGAAGGCTACAGCCGCCTCATGGGTGAGGATGAGGATGCGACCATTAGGACCTTGACTACCTATCGGGAGTTGATGTCCACACTCATTCAGAAACACCGGGGCAGGGTGGTGGACTCCCCTGGGGACAACCTTCTGGCAGAGTTTGGCAGTGTAGCGGATGCAGTGCGGTGTGCCGTGGAGGTCCAGGAGGAGCTCAGGGTTAGGAACGCTGAACTGCCCGAGAACCGCAGGATGGAGTTTCGCATCGGTATCAACCTCGGAGATGTAGTCCAAGAGGGGGAGCGGATCTACGGGGATGGTGTCAATATCACGGCCCGTGTGGAAGGACTGGCTGAGGGGGGAGGAATCTGTATCTCCGGCACTGTCTATGACAGCATCAAGAACAAGCTCTCCCTGAGCTATGAGTCCCTGGGCGAGCATACGGTCAAGAACATCACGGAGCCGGTTCGGGTGTATCGGATGAGAGTCGGCCCCGAGGTGAGAGAGGAAAAGGCAGGGCCAAGACGCTGGCAGAAGGCAGCTCTGGCTGCTGTGGTGGTTCTGGTTGTGGCTGCTGGGGCTTGGGCAATCTGGAATTTTTACTTCCGTCCGCCCCCGATAGAGCCCGCCTCTGTGGAGAAGATGGCATATCCATTACCTGATAAACCCTCAATTGCAGTGCTTCCCTTTGTCAATATGAGCGGAGATCCTGAGCAGGAGTACATCGCTGATGGAATCAGTGAAAGTATCATCACCGCTCTTTGTAAGATTCCGGAGATGTTTGTCATTGCCCGCACCTCCACTTCTACTTACAAAGGCAAGTCTGTGAAAACCCAGCAGGTCAGTGAAGAATTAGGCGTACGGTATGTGCTGGAGGGAAGCGTCCAGAAGGCAGGTGATCGAATAAGGGTGACAGCGCAGTTGATCGATGCAATCTCCAGTCATCACTTATGGGCGGACCGCTACGATAGAGACATAGAGGATTTCTTTGACCTGCT
>JAZGAR010000250.1:0-2344 GCA_036475875.1 Thermoplasmata archaeon | reverse complement strand
GGGGCCTTTTTAAGTGGAGGGGTTGATTCCAGTATTATTGTTGGGCTTATGGCCCGGAATATGGATAGGCCCGTAAAGACATTCTCCGTAGGTTACAAGGACATCCCCCTTTACGACGAGACGAATTATGCCAGAGAGGTAGCGGAGTTCAACAGGACTGATCATCACGAATTAAAAATAACCTCAAAGGATGTGCTAGAGGTCTTCCCAACTGTTTTGGATAATCTCGATGAGCCCTTTGCCGATTCCTCTGTGATCCCAACATATGTGGTTAGCAGAGAGACCAAAAGGAATGTCACCGTGGCCTTGTCTGGCGATGGTGCAGATGAACTCTTTGCCGGTTATCGGGTATATCAGGGTGAATATTGGGCCCGATATTACTCGCTGTTTCCAGAAATAGTTAGAAACAAGATTATAAAGCCGGCTTTTGCACTCCTGCCTGATTCTCGTGACAGTAGTTTGCTGGAATACCTGAGAAGGGCGAAAAAGTTTATCGATGGTGTTGACAGCTCATTGCAAAAGAGGGTCTGTGCATGGAGGGAGGTTTTTAGCGAGGATGCACGGCGCTTGGTTTTGAGAGAGGAGATCCTTAAAAGGGTACCTCTTTGGACGGCTCAAGAGATTATTGCAGACAGGTTAAATAGATTTGATGGGGACTCTATCAACAAGATGCTTTACTTAGATGTAACTGAATCCCTGCCCAACGATATGCTGACCAAGGTAGATAGGATGAGCATGAGGAATTCATTGGAGGTGAGGGTCCCCTTTTTAGACCATAGTGTAGTTGAGTTCGCATTTAATATTGAGGGAAGAAACAAACTGAGGGGAAGGAAAAGGAAATATATTCTTTTGGAGACCTTCAAATCAATTCTACCAACCAAGATCCACTCTCGGCCAAAGTGGGGTTTTGAAATCCCTATTGGTAGGTGGTTGAAGAAGGATCTGAGGTTTCTTATTGACGAATATCTATCTGATGAATTTATAAGAAGACAGCAGATATTTGAATACGATTATGTCCATGAACTTGTGGAAAGTCATCTAAACAACAGAAAAGATACATCATGGCATCTGTGGAGTTTAATCACTTTTGGACATTGGTATAGGAAGTATTTTTAGACAGCCGGATACGCAAGGTAGGATAAAGGTTGTACATGTTATCACACGCCTTGATAGGGGAGGCTCTGCTCAAAACACGTTGCTGACCTGCCTGGGATTGACTGAAAGGTATGAGCTCGTACTGGTCCATGGCCTTTCCCTTGAATCTCAGATGACCGATTGGGAGAAAAAGGCGGTTGAAAGTGGAATTAAGGAAGCTAACACGAGAGGCATAAAGATCGTTCCTGTACCCTCTTTGGTTCGAAAAATATCTCCTGTTCAAGACCTTCGGGCCTTTTTCTGTCTATGGAGATTGATGATTCAGGAAAAGCCCTCTATCGTTCACACCCATACTTCTAAGCCAGGAATTCTTGGCCGCTGGGCGGCCAAAATGGCCGGCGTGCCCATCATAGTCCATACACCTCATGGCCACGTCTTCTTCGGCCATTTCGGTCCTCTGGCTTCCAGATTCTTTCTCATGGTAGAGAGGCTAATGGCATTTATTACCGATCGTATGGTTGCCCTTACTGAAGGGGAGAGCAACGATTACATCGCATTTTCTATTTGTGATCCGGACAAGATTGTTACGATTCACAGTGGGGTGGAGATAGATCGATACATGACAGCAGAGGTTGACATTGAAGACAAGAAGAAATCCCTGGGCCTAGACCCCAAAGGGTTGGTGGTCGGTACAGTTGGTTGGTTGCTTCCCATCAAAGGACCAATGCACTTACTCAATGCCATGGCACGGGTCTGGCAAAGCCATCCTGAGACAAGTTTAGTCTTTGTGGGGAAGGGTGATTTGGAAAAAGAATTGAGGGAAGAGGCTCTTAGAATGGAAGCATCCGGCAGGGTTTCATTTCTAGGATGGCGCGATGACATTCCTGAGATCATGCAAATCCTGGATATTTTCGTTCTTCCCTCATTAAATGAAGGAATGGGCCGGGTATTGGTAGAGGCCATGGCTGCCGGAAAGCCTGTTGTTGCAAGCCGTGTAGGTGGTATTCCCGATCTGGTTAAACATGGGCAAAATGGACTTCTTGTTGAGCCAGGTGATATTGAAGGCCTATCTCTTGCTATCAGAAAGCTATTAATCGATAAGAAAATGCGAGATGAAATGGGGATGAAGGGCAGAACTATGGCCCAGAACTTCGGTGTGGAAAAAATGGTTGAAAAGATCGATGCCCTGTATTCTTCCCTTTATCACAGAAAGCAGCTGAAGAAGTAGGGATCACCTTATCTTTATGGC
>JAZGAR010000249.1:0-3367 GCA_036475875.1 Thermoplasmata archaeon | reverse complement strand
AGGGAAAATCCTTATCTAACATCTGATCCAGGAGGCGGGGCCAGCGGTGTCCGGTGAAGCCGATAAACCTGATCTTGCCAGCCTCCCGTGCTTTAACTGCCTCCTCTATCGCACCTTCGGAGAAGATCCGCTCAGGCTCTCCCTCATGGATGACCTCATGGAATTGGAGCAGGTCGATCTGGTCGGTCCGAAGTCTTCTGAGACTCTCATCCAGTTGTTCCCGAAACGCTACTCCATCACGTCCGTGGTTCTTGGTCATGAGGAAAACTTTCTCCCGGTAACCATTCTTGAGAGCGTGACCCATGATTTGCTCACTTCTGCCGCCATGATAACACCAGGCATTATCAAGAAAGTTGATTCCTTCGTCAATAGCAGTGCGGATGATGCCAACGCCCACCTGAGAATCGGACGGTTTGCCAATATGGTAGCCGCCTATACCAAGAACCGTCAGTCTCACTCCGGTCTTACCCAGGACGCGGGTGGGGATACCATTGATGCGCTCCACAGTCTCCATCTGTTTTCTCCTTTTTAACAAGCATAATGCTCTAGGAATGCGGCGATATTTTTCTCATAGATTTTACTCACTTCTTTTGGAGCATATTCATTGTCTCTCGTACAAAAGCGGGGAGGTTAAATGGCTACCTTGAAGTAATGATAATCAAAGTTTTCATATACTTTCCTCTCCTCTAAAGTAATTAATTGTTTCACCATCCTAGCCACCTTATCATAATCAGGATGACGTGTTATTTCAGGCACAATCTCTATATATCTTGCTCCTATCATCTTTATCGATAATGAAGATAGAACGAGCAAGCAGCTTCAGTTCTTTAATCAAAACCTTTTAACTGTTGTGGGGGTCGTATTCTCTCACCTCCTTTATTTTATCAGAAAGTTGTTTTCCTATCTCAATTATTTTTTGGTGGTCCTCAGCTGATGGGGGACCATTTATCTCAAGTGCTCCAACCACTTCAATTTTTGTTGGGCCTAGGATTTCCTGCACTTGTCGTGGAGCCCCTCCACCCCAACCATAAGAGCTGAGAACAACACCATATTTTAAGGGTGGACGCAGCGCCTTTACCAGATATGCAGCATATATAGCAAGTGGATGCATTCCTCCCAATACTGTTGGCGTCCCCAGGACAATTGCGTGTGAATCAACAAGATCTTTAGCTATATCTCCTATATCTGCACTGGAAAGGTTGTATAGACTTACCTCAATACCTTCAGATAGTAGCGTTTCAACCATCGTCTTTATCATTGCTTGGGTGGAGTTCCACATACTTACATAGACGATGATTACCTTTTCCTTTGTTTCTCCAGCAGTCCATTTACGGTACGCCTCAAGAATTCTTTCAGGGTTTTTATAAACAGGACCGTGGCTCGGTGCAATAATTTCAATCTCCAGCTCCTTTATTTTCTCCAGGGCTTTCCTACCCATATTTTTGAAGGGCATCATTATCTCTCCGAAATATCTCTTGGCGAAGGGAATTAATTCTTCAACATCCTCATCGTAGAGTCCAAAAGCAGTATGAGACCCAAAGAAATCGCAGGAGAATAGAGTTTTATTGTTGACAAGATAGGTGAACATCGTTTCAGGCCAGTGGAGCCAGGGAGCTTCAATGAATTTTAAGGTTTTACCGCCAAGTTCAATGATATCTCCATCTTTAACTGTTTTTATTCTTTTTTCTGGCACGTTATAGTAGATTTTCGCCATCTTTGCGCCTTTTCCGGTGGTAATGAGCGATGCTTCTTTACTTACCTTCATTATATATGGAATCGAACCAGCATGATCTGGCTCAGCATGATTCATCACCACGTAATCTAGATTGGGTAGATCTGTCACCTGACCAATTTTCGCCTCCAATTCTTTTTCGAATCCTGGATTTACAGTATCAATAAGAACAGTTTTTTCTTTTCCCTTCACCAGATAGGCGTTGTATGTTGTTCCCTGAGGAAGGGGAATAAGAGCATCGAACATTGTGCGGTTCCAGTCCTTTACGCCTACCCAGTATACACCTTCGGATATTTCTGGCACAGTATACCTTTTCATTTTTATCACCTCATAGTTTTCTTTTTGCAATGTCACCTAACTCGTTCATATCCACACTGCCTCGGATACCCTTCCACATTGGTGGCATATCCGAAGTCTCTCGGATTTACCAACCGATGGCTGAACTAGTTTATGTCTCCATCTTCTTTGCAGTTTTAACATGGGTATTGCATTTATGAGCAAGCCATCATTTTGATTACCAAGGGTTCCTATTCTAGCCAAAGACAGTGTCGAGCACCATCATGATCACGAAGCCAGCCATCAATCCAAAAGTGGCATCTCTTTCGTGGCCCTTTCGATGGCTTTCAGGAATCAACTCATCGGCGACCACAAATAACATGGCTCCGGCAGCAAACGCAAGACCAAGGGGAAGAAGGGGTCGTGCCAGGGTGACAATAGACACCCCCAGAAGGCCTCCAATCGGTTCCACCAAACCGGTGAGGGTGGCGTACCAGAGAGCCTTTCTTCGGTGATATTTTTCCCGAACCAACGGTAAGGCTACTGCTAAGCCTTCGGGCATGTTTTGAAGCCCGATTCCGGTAGCCAGGGCCGTCCCGGCCCCTATATCTCCACTACCAAAACTCACTCCTACCGCCAATCCTTCGGGAAAATTGTGAATAGTTATAGCCAGAATTAAGAGCCAAATACGCCTAAGGTTTGAAGAAGGCCCCTCCGGTCCGGATATGAAATGAAGGTGGGGGGTGAAGCGATCGGCGAGATGAAGAATCAGTCCTCCGATTATGGTCCCCAGAACAGCTATCCAGATCCCGCCCAGTTCAATTGCCGGAATAAGGAGACCAAAAGTTGTTGCTGCCAACATCACCCCAGCGGCAAATCCGAGCATAATATCCAGGGTTCTATCCGAGACCTCTCTGGTAAATAAAACGGGCAAAGCCCCGGCACCGGTGGCAAGGCCGGCCACCAAACTGGCCAAAAAACCTATTCTTATGAGCTCTGCGCTTGGAGGCATCGGTCATCTCCCTGGGTCATATGTAGATTCCTATTGGCTTTACATTTTTCATCCACTCACTTTCCTGGTGCCTGCTGACAATCCATGACAAGTTTCTGTTCCATGCCCAAAATTTCTCTCAGGATAAAGTTTCCAGCAAAGGCCTGATCTGAGAGGGATCCAGTTTTTGCCTGAATAAGGGACCTTTTTTGAGAGCTACCAGTTGGTCTTCGAAAGTCGGTTTTTGCTTTCGGTAAAAAATACCAATCGGTATTCTATCTCCCCACTCCTGAGCCCTTTCAAAAGCAGCTAATCTGTCAGTGGGATCATATTCTTCAGCTAGTTTATAAACTCTCTCTTTATACCAG